>CAZPVF010000035.1:0-9091 GCA_964589955.1 Candidatus Woesearchaeota archaeon | reverse complement strand
CATATTGTGCTCCTAATATTAGTAGTATGGGGACCAAGACCATTAGTGGTTCATATCCTTTAATGTTGTGCAGATCATTGCGCGTAGAGTAATTAGTTGAATGTTGTTCTGTTGTGGCTGTTGTAGAAGTTTCAGTTGTTGAATTTTTAGAAATTGTATGGCAACCTTCTTCACTGCATATTTTTTCTATATTCATAAGATTAATAAATAAAGATTGTTTATAAAAATTATGACAAAATTAAAAGTAGGTGTATATAGTTTTACATGTTGTGAAGGTTGTACTATTGTTTTAGTTGAAGCTTTAAATAAACACTTTGATGAGTGGATAGAGAAAATTGATTTTGTAGATTTCAGAGTTTTAAAGCCTTATAGTGGTGTTAATAAAACCGATGTTGCGTTTTGTGAGGGGGCAATATCAACGAAGTCTGAAATAAAAAAATTAAAAGAAGTTAGATCAAAAACAAAACACTTAGTTGCTTATGGTGCTGGAGCAACTATTGGATTTCCGTCTGATCAAAGAAATAAATTTAGTCCAAAAAAACTAGCTGAAATTGCTGAAGATATAAAAAAATTTAAGCAAATAGAAAAAATTCAACCTATAAAAAATTTTGTAAAAGTGGATAGTGAAATTCCTGGTTGTCCTGTTGATATAAATGTTGTTATAAATAAAATTGAGGATTTACTTAAAGGAAAATGAAAAAGAAGAAAAAAATTAAGCATGAATTAGAAGGAAAAAGTGATGAGTGTATTTTTTGTAAAATTGTAAAAGGAGGGATGGATGCAGCAATATTTTGGGAAAATAAAAAATATTTGGCAATGTTAGATTTATATCCTAATTGTAAAGGAATGACTTTAATTGTATCAAAATCTCACGGAAATTCGGATGTTTTTGCAATGAAAAATAAAGAATATTATGAATTGTTTGATGTTGCAAGAAAAATTGCTAAAAAACTTGAAAAGGCTTTTGATGTAAAAAGAGTTGCAATTGTTTGCGAAGGAATGGGAATTGATCATATGCATATAAAATTGTATCCCTTGCATGGGATAAAATCAAAAATAGTTAAATCTTGGGCAGATAAAGATATTTATTTTAAAAAGTATGAGGGATATGTTACAACACTTTTAGGGCCAAAAGCGAAAATGAAAGAATTAAAAGAGTTGGTAAAAGTCATAAAGAGGAAAACAAAAAATGCATAGCTTTGATATTGATATAAAAAATATTTCAAAAATTGAAGGGCATACTCATATGTATGTTAAAGTTAATGATAATAAAGTTACTGAATGTAAATTAAAGATAAGTGAGAATCAGAGATTTTTTAAAAAAGCAATCGAGGGAATGGATTATAATTTAGTGCCTAATAAAGTTTCTAGAATTTGCGGAACTTGTAGTGTTGCACATGCTTTTACTGCTACTGAAGCAATAGAAAAAGCTTTAGGAATTGAAATTACTTCTCAGACATGGAAATTAAGGAGATTACTTATGAATGCAGGGCATATTAGAGATCACGCAATGCATTTATACTTTTTTTGTTTGCCTGATGTTTTTGGGGTAGAGTCTATATTTGACTTTAAAGGAGATTTACATAAATGGGTTCATTACGGACTTGATGTAAAAGATGCTGGAACTTATCTTTCAACTATTATTGGAGGTAGAGCAGTTCATCCTCCTTATACTGTTGTTGGAGGTTTTAATAAGTATCCAACTAAAGAGGCTATGACTGAAGCAATAAAAAAGTTAGAAGAGGTTAGACCAAAAGTTCTTGATATAGTTGAAGTATTTTATAATGATAAAAAAGATTTTAGTAGAAAAGCAAATTATGTTGCAATTGTTAATTCAGATTATAATTATATGGAAGGAAATATTAAGACAGCTAAAGGAACAGAGATTCCAGAGTCTGAATTTAGAAAGCATTTAGAAGAAGTTGTTCTTCCTTATTCAAATTCAAATGCGTTTGTTTGGGAATCTAAAGATTATATGGTTGGGGCTTTAGCTAGAATGAATTTAAATAAAGACAATCTTCATTCTAAAACAAAAGAAGATTGTGAGCAGTACCTGAAAGAATTTCCATCAGATAATACTTTTAATAATAATTTAGCTCAGGCAATTGAAACTTTACATGGAATTGATTTATCTATAGATATATTAAAAGATCTTATAGAGAATTTGGATTACAATGAGAAACCTAGAAAAAAATTAAAAATTGAGCCAGGTGTTGGTGTTGGAGTTCTTGAAGCACCGCGTGGAACATTATATTATAAATTGGGTGTTGATGGATCTGGAAAAATTGTTGATCCTGAATTAATTATTCCCACACAACAAAATATAAAACATTTAGAAAAGGATATTGCACAATATGTGGAGGATCTATTGAAAAAAGGAGTTAGTAAAAAAATTATTTCTATGGAAGTTGAAGAGATGATTAGAGCGTATGATCTGTGTATGAGTTGCGCTACTCACTTTTTAAAAATAGATTGGGATGAAAAAAATAATGAAAACTCAATTTGAAAAAACAAGGTTTTGGATGCTTTTTTATGTAGTATATCTTTTTATAGTTCCCATAATATTATCTGTAGTTAATGTTTCTATTTTACCTACTTTATGGTTGATTGGTTTAGTTATAACTTTAATTATTTTGTTTATTCAACTTAGTAGAACTGATAAGGTAATTGCACAAGATAAAGAATTAAAGAAAAAAGTATCAAAAACATTAAGTGAGTATCTTAAGATATTTCTTGGCAAAGAATTAGTGTTATTTATATTATTTATTGGGTATCTTTTAGCTTTAAGATTTTTTAATATTGATTTGAGTATCTGGCGTATAGTTGTTGGAGGAATTGTTATAACAATCTTTTATTATGTAATATATAGAAAAGGTATTTTAGGATTTTTGAGTCCTAATAAAGTTGGAAAATGAAAAAAAGAACTATTGTATGTATATTTTAGGAGCAATTATTATGGGAATACTTGTTGGTCTAATATCAAGGTGGGAGGCTGGTCTTGGAAGTGCAATTGGAATATTTTTAATAACATTCCCTTGGAAAAAGACTTTTAAGAAAAAATGAAAAAAAATACATTGGATATTAATTGTGTTACTTATTTTATTAGTATTATTTATTATTTTTGTAGTTATTCCCAAAATAACAAAGCCTAGTTATGGGTTAGATTATAAGGACGAGAGATGTTATGAATCAGTTGGAGCAACAGGGATATGTGATGCTTATTTTGAAGGATATGAGTATAATTTTGATAATAATGATTGTGTTAAAAGAGGAATTAGTGGATGTTCTGGAAATACCCCTTTTATTAGTTTAGAAGAATGTGAGGGGGTTTATGTGGAATGAAAAAACAAAAATATCCAGAAGGGCATTTTGTTTCAACTTATATGGCAGTTTTATTCCAATAGGTCTTATTTTTGGAATGCTGATTGGAACAGGATTTATGGGTGCAGGAATTGCAATAGGGCTTGTTATTGGGTTTGCAATTGGAATAAGTGTTGAAAATGAGTATAAGAAAAAAGGAATGATTAGACCTTTAACAAAAGAGGAGAAAAGAAAAAAGAAAATAGCAATGATAATTGGTCTTTCTGTCGCAGTTTTATTTGCTCTGATTGTTTTAGGATTCTTTTTATTTAGATAAAAAAAGAAAAAAATAAATCTTATATCATTTCGTATTCAAAAAGATATGATTCTGGATTCCATGAAGTGAATTCATAGAAAGTAAATCCTTTGTGTGGTTGTATTGCAAGTTCAGTTATATCTGACACTGGGATAAGCCATATTTTTGCCATTTCGTTTTCATCAACATGTGATGGAATTAAAGAGAAATCAAATTCTCCTTTTATATGGACATTTCCATACATATCAGCCATACCTGTTCCAAGAATCATTGTTCCTGTTCCTAACTATGGATCTGGATAATAGATTAGTGCGTATTCAACATCTTCTTCTAGCATATGACCGTTAAAGACAAAAGTGCTTTTCATTTCATTGTAAGACATTTTCCCCCATGAACCGTACATCATTATGTCCCAAGTCATAGGGTCTTTTTCAAAGAGATATAGATGTTCAACTTGACCTTTTTCATTAATTCCATTATCAGCAGGTTTTACAGCAAGAACTGTTCCCATTGAAGCAAACATTATTGCAACCATGAATATTGCTAAAGTTTTATTTTTCATTTTCAACGCATCCTTATAACTTTATATGAATTAAAATTCATATGTCTTTATAAATATTGTTTAGTACCTTTGTGTGAGAACAAGTGAGAATATAAAAATTTAAAAATGGACCATTTTTTGAAGAATTATGGTAGAAAATAATGTTCCTGCAATAGAAGTTGTTTCTTATTTTCCTAGTGTTACTGCTAAAATGCTTGGAAGAGTTTACATTTTTGAATCTGGTTTTGAGAGCGCTTATGGTGGAAAAATTGAAAATGCTGTGAGACATTACGGAGAGGTTGTTAATTCTACTCCTATTAGTGATGTTGAAAAATTTAGGTATGTTCATGCTATTATGTGGGGAGAGGATGAAAAGGAGGAAAAGTACATAGATTTTTTTGGACATTTTTTTAATGGAAATTGGAAAAGCAACCCTGATGTTTTTGGTTGGGTTACTCAGAATGGTTCTAGAGGGCCAAGAATGAGAACTGATATTGAAGAGATAACTTGTGGTAGAGGGTTTAGAATTATTGGTAGTGAAGAAGCTTATAGGTTGCAGACTAATAACCCTAAAGAATATTTAGAAGATTCTCCACAAATTCCTGGATTAGTTTCTCAACACTCTCCTTTAGATAAAGAAAGTGTAAAGAGAATTTTTAGAGAGGAATAGTCTTGGTTTTTTATCTACTCTTTTTTCTTTGTTTGCTTTTTTTGAGGTTTTCTTGCTCATCTCATTCTTCTTGTCATTGATCTCTTCTTATTTCTTTTAGGTTTTTTTAGCCATTTTACTCTTTACTTGTTTCGCCACACATCTGGCACTTGAAGTATTGCGTTTTCATTGCCTTTGATTTTTTCCCGTGAGGGTATGTACATCTTGTTTTTAATTTTTGGATCCCTCCACATTTACAGCTCTTGGTTTTTGGTTCTGGTTTTCTAAAATTTCTATTATTTCTGTTTTGTCTTGCCATTTTGTTAAAAATTGAATAATTATAAAGAAAAAGTTAATTCTTCTTCAAACCTATTCTTATTTTAAAAATAAGAAAAAAAGTGTTTATAAAATGTTGGGTTTTAAGAATTAGTCTTCTAAAAACATTGAATAACAAGTATGGTCACAGTAAAATAGTGCACATGGACTAACTAAAAAACCATCGTAGGCTTTTAGTCTAGACATATTAAAATGTTTTTCCTTCTCAGATTCTTTTATTTGTTTGTATATTTCGACTGGAATTTCTAATTTATTATTGCACTGAGGACAGGTTTCAATGATTGTGCTAATATTATTCATGACTAGATTAAGTTAAGAAAATTTATATTGATTTTCAATATAGAGTTATGGTGAGTATATTCTCACTATTTTTGTCTAACCCACACACTTATAAACCTATAACTTTATCATATATTATTATATGTTGTATATGGGTAAGTCTTTGAGCATAATGCTGTAAAGGGCTTGTGTTCAAGATTTAATTCTTGATTAATATATTGTATAGAAATAGAAAAAATGAAAACGTTTAAAGAACTTAGACTAAGTTGTGAGTTAGTGTCTATGCTTGATAAAGCTAAGATTACAACTCCTACAGAAATTCAGGAAAAAGCAATTCCTCTAGTTGTTGCTGGAAAAGACATATTTGGGGAATCTGCTACTGGGAGTGGTAAAACACTTGTTTTTGCCGCCCCAATAATTGAAAATTTAAAACCAAACAATCATGTACAAGCTTTAATTTTAACTCCAACGAGAGAATTGGCTGAACAGATAAGTAATTCTATAAAGAAATTTTCTAGAAATAAGAAACTAAATGTTTTGTCTATGTATGGAGGGGTTGATATTAATCTGCAGATTAGAAGGCTTGGAACAACAGATGTTGTTGTGGGAACTCCTGGAAGAATACTTGATCATTTAAACAGAAGGACTCTTGATTTAAGAAGTATTAAGTACCTTGTTTTGGATGAAGTTGATCGAATGTTTGACATGGGTTTTTTTGAAGATGTAAATAGGATATTAAAGGAGTGTCCAGAAAATAGGCAGACAATGTTATTTTCAGCAACAATTTCTGAAGACGTATATTTTCTAGCAAAAAATTATACAAAACATCCTGCAAAAATAACTGTTAAGTCTTATGTTGATTCTTCAAAGTTAAAACAAATTTATTATGATGTTGAAGGTAGAGACAAATTTTCACTTTTAGTTCATTTATTAAAAAAAGAAAATAAGGGATTGTCAATAGTATTTTGTTCAACAAGAAAAAATGTAGAGTTTGTAAATTCTAATTTATTGAATCAAAAAATTGATGCAATAGCTATTCATGGTGGAATGGGTCAGAAAAAAAGGCTTAAGGCACTTGATAAGTTTAATTCAAAGGATAACGGAGTTTTAATTTGTACAGATGTTGCTGCTAGAGGACTTGATTTAAAGGGAGTAAATTATGTTTATAATTATGATCTTCCTAAAACAAGTGAAGAGTACATACATAGGATTGGAAGAACAGCAAGAGCTGGTGAGAAAGGAATTGCAATAAATATTTTAGCCAGTAGAGATTACGATAATTTTTCAAATATACAAATAGATGAAAAATTGGAAATTGAACAAAGAGATACACCAAGATTTGAGAAAGTTTGGGTTAATACCGAATTATTCAAAAAGAAAAGCAGAAATTCTGATTCAAGACGAAGGGATCCAACAAGGAGATATTCTAAACCAAGACAAAAAAGTTTTGAGAGGAGAAGACCAACTCAGAGAAGGGATTCAAGAAAACCAAAAAGAAAATTTGATAGAAGTGATAATAATAGAGAAAGAAGTTTTAAGGGTAAGAGAAGTAATTCTAGAAAGCTTTTTTCTAAGAGGAGAAGATATTAGTTCATTTCTTCTTTTTTTTCCTTCCTCGCATTTCACGTGAGAAAATTGAAACCAGTCTGTCATCTGGTTTGACAGTTGTGTAAGACGGCCCAGTTTTATAATTAACACAAGATCTTCTTACAATGTCTTCAATTTGTTCTTTAATACTCATTAAGTTCTTTTTTGATCTTTTTTCTAAAACTTTTATTTCATCATCAGATAGTGCTATTGTTACTTTTTTCATTTTAAACTTTCAATTAAAACTTTATCTTCTGGGTTTAGTAAGTAGATTGTTGATCTTGGAGGAGATACTTGGAGTAATGCATAAAAATAATTATTGTTGTTTTTGAAAATGATTAGAGAGTATAGATTGTTTCTTACAACTATTTCACTCCAGCTAAATTTCCATATGTCTTCAGAATAAGGTAAGTAGTAATCTTCTATTCCACATTGCGGGTAATTTTTTTCTGTTGAATCGCAGAGTTTGTTTCCTTTTAGGTTACCAATAATTTTTAATTTTGATAAGTTTGCATCACTAATACTATATGAACAAAATTGATACTGGTTTCTTTGTTCACTAGATAAATCTTCAGACCACCCCTGACAGTCCTCTAGGTTTTGTATTGTTAATGGATTCATAATGTTAACTGCTTGTTCTGAATTATAATCATAAATAGGCTGACAACAATCATCAATTGTTATTTTTTTTATTAAAAAGAAAATAATTATTGCTAAAATTATAAATACAATTATTATTAATGGGATTAATAAATTCTTTTTCATATTAAATTGATAAAATGTTTAAAATTGTTGCAAAACATACCCATAAAAGATAAGGCCATAGTAAATAAGATGATGTTTTATTTATCTTATAGGTTGTCGTGATTATTAATATTATTGATGCTATTAGTATTAAAATTTCAATAAAAGCTAAAAGAGGATTTTTTAATCCAAAATATAATACACTCCAGAGGATGTTTAGTATTAGGTTTATTGCAAATACTAAAGCAACCTTGTTTTTTTGTTTGTTTTTTGCATTAGTCCATGATAAGTATAGAGATAAGCCTATAAGAAAAAATAAAATATTCCATACAATAGGAAAAACAAAACTTGGAGGAGTAATTGTTGGTTTTATAGATTCATACCATTCTGTATCTGTGTTTGGCAATGTAAATTGTGTTCCAATAAATGCTGTTAGATAAGAGAGTGCTAGACAAATTATTAATATTTTCCACTTGATTTTCATGTTAATATTAATTTTTCTTTACATATACTTTACTTACTTTAAATGATTTGTAAATTCCTTCAAGTATGTCAGTTCCTGCATAACCTGCTAATAGACTTAGTCTAGGATCAAAATTAAATATAATTCCTATAAAAACACCTATTATTATTGCAATTACAACTGTTATTAGATAGTATGCCCATAAAATTCTTCTTCTAAGTGAGAGTGCTTTAAGTAGTCCTACAACACCACGTGTGAGTCCACCAACACCTCCTAAAAGTCCTGCTTGAATAGTTGGATCCATATTGATTTATTCAGAGATTAGCATCCGTCTTCATCACCCATTTTTATTAGTATATAATAGGAAAGAATGTTATTTAAGGGTTTTGATAAAAGTAAAAAACCACTACAATTTTTATAAATAAATGTAAACAAAAAGGAGTATGAAAAAAGCAATCATGTTTGCACTAATTTTTGTATTTATGATTAGTCCTGTTCTTGCTTTAACACAAAAGAGTATTGTGACTCCTGAAGGTGAGGAACTTAATATTGATTTTGAAAAAGGACTTGTAACATATAAAGATGTTACTTCATCAATACTAGTTGATGAATTAGTCTATCCTGATGAGAATGTTTATTTTAGTGATGAACCAATAAAGGTTATTGATAAAGATAACAAAATAAAATCAAGTTCGCGTGGATTTGTTCATCTTCCTTATTATGATTATCAAGGAAATGTAAGTTTAGATGTTTATATTGAAGATACTTTTTATGCAGCAAATCAGGTAGCACTTGATGATTTTTGGGATAAATTTTATCCTAGATTTGAAATAATGAAAAATTTGACTGGTTGGTCAAGTAAGAAATGGTTTGGTG
>CAZPVF010000034.1:0-9128 GCA_964589955.1 Candidatus Woesearchaeota archaeon | reverse complement strand
TTTAGTTAAGATAAGGTGGTCACCTTATTTTATAATGGTTTCACCAAAGCCTTAATATTATTCCTACACCCCAAATCTCAAAATAGATCCGATTCCTCCCAAATTATTAAATTGTCTTCCTTCTTCAGTATCAATCGAGATAATTTCAATATCCGAACCTATCTCTTCAGCCTTTTTACTTAACTCTTTAATTAGTGTCCTATCAAGCTCTTTTGATAAAATAAGTGTTCCTACAGCTCCATACTCTAGTGCTTTTTTAGTTTCATCTAGTTTTAGTGTAGCTAAATCTCTTTTTTCACCTAGCTGTTCAAAATATTTCTCCAAGATTTTTTTTTCATGGATAATTTCCTGATCAGCAAGTATATCTTGGGCTCTTTCTACTAACTCTTTAAGCCCATTCTCAGTAGTATCTCCCATATCAATTCTTCCAATAACTTTTCCTTGAAGTTGTGTGGGTAAATATTCATTATCTAAAAACTCATCTTTTGTTGGAATTGGTCCACCAACTAAAATCCCTTTTAGTTTTTTTCTTGTATAAAACGCTGTCTTCATCTCACCTGAAATCCTTTTATAAAATTCTTTAGTTAATCCTTCAGTAATCCTATGAAATCTCTGAGAGCTCTGCCCACCAGCTCTTACCTTACTAGGAATTCCTGAGGTCATTTTTTGAATTAATTCAATTCTTTTTCCTTCTAAAAGCCCAATTGTTGCTTCTTTTCTATCCATTACTAAAAGTCCGAATACCTCATCAACTTCAAGCATTTCCTGAAGTGCATCTAGAACAAACTCTTTATCACATCTATAAATCCTCACTTTCAATGGTTTTGGTGGTTCAACTTCCCATAACTGCAAATCCTGATTTCCTTCATCTTTACTAATATTTCCTGAAAATACTGCGAGCCCATTTTCAGGTGTTTTTTTTATTCCCTTTAATTGCCTAATAATTTTTTCAAGTGCATCAATAACATTTTTCCTTGTTGCTGTTGATTTAATATTTTTTGCTGTGGATTTTTCAGCTTCAAGTTGTTTTTGCACAGAATTTACATCATAACCTGCAGGAATATAAACTGTAATTAGTTCAGTATGTCTGCCTTTATGACTAGATAACTCCTCTACAATTTCAGTTAATTCATCTCGTGTTAAACTCATATAAAATCTACCTTAAATTTACCCTTATTTATAGTTTTAGCATTTGTAACATCAGCCAAATCTTTAACAGTCTCACCCAATTTTCTTAAAGTACCAACATCTAGACTTAAAATAATCTCAGATTTCATTGATTTTTGTTTACTTGTTTTGACTTGTCTAATTTTTGATAACACTGAAACAAATAAATCAAAATTATTTTTAGTGTTCAATTTTATCTTTATGTCTGGAAAATGTTCTAAGTGAATACTTTTATTGCCATCTTCACGATTATTAAAGTATTCTTGATAAAGTTCCTCAGTAATAAAAGGCATTATTGGTGCAACAAGCTTTATAATTGAGTACAAAATCTGATAAAGAGTGTATTCAGCTGATAGTTTCTCTTCACAATCCTCTCCATACATCCTCTTCTTTACTATTTCTAAATAATTATCTGTAAAAACTTTGTAAAAAAAGTCTTCAATTGTTCTTTTTGCTCCAGGAATATTATAATCCATATATTGTGATTTTGCTTTCTCAACCATCTCAGCAGTCTTTTCCAACACCCAAGAATCAATTGTCTCAAGTCTAGTTGGTTTAGCTTTTCCATTATAATTCTCTAAATTCATAAAAACAAAATTTGATGCATTCCACAATTTATTCAAAAACTTTTTGCCTGCAACTAGATCTTGCTCATTAAATGGCAAATCATTTCCTAAACTTGCACCCCACACCCAATATCTAAATACATCAACACCATATTTACCAATTAAATCATCAGCCCAAACAGCATTGCCCTTACTCTTACTCATTCCTTTTCCTTTTGGATCTAAAACAAACGTATTAATTGTAATATCTTTCCATGGAATCCTATTAAAAAGTAAATAACTTTTAAGTATTGTATAAAATGCCCACGTCCTAATTATATCATGACTCTGTGGTCTTAAACTCATAGGAGAGAGTTTTTCATATTGTTTTGGATTATCAAACCATCTCAGTGCAATTTCTGGTGAATTTGAACTTGTCATCCACGTATCAAAAACATCTGTTTCAGGTCTCGTAATCACATTACATTTGGGACACTTTTTTTTAACTTCCATTGGGTCAATAGGCAGATCCTTAATATCAGCGTAAATTATTTCATTACAATTATCACAATACCAGACAGGAATAGGAACACCATAATATCTCTGCCTAGAAATTGCCCAATCCCAACTTAGATTTTTAACCCAATTCTCATATCTAGTCCTCATAAAATTAGGATACCAGTTAATTTTTTTACCAAACTCGATTAATTTTTTCTTATGTTTTAGTGTTTTAATAAACCACTGATCTTTAACAATATACTCAACAGCATTATTACATCTCCAGCAAGATCCAACTGTCTGTTCAATTTCAACCTGTTTTATTAGTCTTCCTTCTTTTTCTAAATCTTTTAATATTCTAATTCTAGCCTCATTTATACTCAATCCTTTATACTTACCTGCATTTTCATTAAGCCTACCTTTTTCATCAAATGAAATTTTCAACCCAAGTTTATATTTTTTCCATTTTTCAATATCAGCATTATCGCCAAATGTACAAGTCATTAAAATCCCTGTACCAAATTTAGGATCAACACTCTCATCAGTTTTAACTTTTACTCCATAATTAAATAATGGAACCATGATTGTTTTCCCAACTAATTTCTTATACCTCTTATCTTTAGGATTAACAAAAATTCCTACACAACTACAAAGAAGTTCTGGTCTTGTTGTAGCAATCAAAATTCTTTCTTTATCTCCAAAAGCAATATAATTTAGTTTTGTTTTTCTAGTCAAATCCTCTACTTCTGCTTGGGCTAAAGCTGTCTCATGGTGAGGGCACCAAATTGTTGGCTCTTTAGCCTTATAACACTCACCCTTCTTAGCTAATTTTAAAAAACTAGCTTGAGAAACTTTTTGTGCCTCAGGTGAAATTGTTGTATAAAGTAAATCCCAGGAATAAGAGTGACCAAGTTTTTTAAAAACATTATTTGTATAATCTTTTTCTACTTTTGCTGACTCTTTTAAGCAAAGTTTTCTAAATTCAGTCCTATTTGTCTCTGATTTATTAATTCCTAGTTTTTCTTCAACATATTTTTCAGTAGGAAGACCGTTATTATCAAAACAAGGTGCAAAATAAACATTATAGCCAAGCATTCTTTTAATTCTGGCTATAATTTCAAATTGTGTATAAGATAGAGCGTGTCCAACATGTAAATGCCCAGCTGAAGCATAAGGGGGTGGAGTATCAATTGAGTAAACTGGTAATTGAGATTTAGGATCAAATTTATAAATTTTCTCCTTTTCCCAATATTTTTTCCATTTCTCTTCTATTTCTTTAGCATTATACTTTAGCATAATAAAGTTTAAGCTAGCAATCTTTTAAACCTTTTCTAAAAGCAATTTTTTTAAACCTACTTGCACATCTTAGATTGATGAAAGGAGAATATTTTGCTAAATCATTTGAGCGAGATTTTATTCTAAAAACACTAAACAAAAAAAAGAAAGTAAATTTTCAATCAATAAACAATGTCTTAAAAACAAAAATAATAAAACCAAACACAAAAAGCTTTGGAAGAGACAATAGGCTCGCATGCACACTCCTAAACAAAAATTATCTAAAAACATATAGAGCTCAAGGTCTTATTTTTCAAACAGACGCAAAACCAGATTTTGTCTACCCTTTTGATCTAGTTTTACTAAGCAATGCAAAAAAACTAATAGTACAATATTACAGAATTAAAAACAATCTTCATATATACTACAACCATAATCTTTTACCAGATTTTGAAAAATTCGTATTCAAAAGTACTAAAAAAAATGCTTGAAAAAGTCCCTTCACCTAAAATTGCTTGGAAAAGTGCGAACACATTTAGAAAATCTCACGGATTTGGCAACTTACCAAAACAAAAATACAAACTAGTCGAATACAATGAAATAATCTTTCATAAACCAATAAAAATAAAACCCGTGGCAATATTTGGATATAGAAAAATAGCTAGAGACATAGCAAAAAAACACAATTTGCCCTATTTCAGATCAGCTAAAGAATTCTGGAAGAAAAAACAATAACATTTTTATACTCACTACTTCTACTTAAAGAATGGCAGATAATAAAATACAGATGCCCTCTGGTTTTGGTGGGCTAATGAGATATGACGAAGAGTATGAAACAAAAGTTCAGCTAAAACCAATTCATGTTATTGCTTTTGTAATCCTAATTGTAGCATTCAGGATTGGACTTGGCTTATTCTATTAAAAATGTTTGGCGGAATTAACCCTAAAAAAATGCAAGCAATGATGAAACAGATGGGAATTTCCCAAGAAGACATTGATACTAAAAGAGTAATAATTGAAAAAACTGACGGGGATAAAATTATAATTGAGCCTGCGTCTGTAGCCAAAGTAAAAATGCAAGGACAAGAAACATTTCAAATCAGTGGAGAAATTAAAGAGGAGGCAGGCGAGGTAAAAATCAGTGAAGAAGACATAGCTACGGTTGCTGAAAAGACAGGAAAAACTAAAGATGAAGCTAGAGCAGCACTTGTTGAAACAGGAGATCTTGCTGAAGCAATTCTTAAATTAAGTTAGATAAACTTCTCAAAAATACCAAAATACTTTTAAATCTAAGTATAAATTCAGAATTATGAGGGATAATAACAAAAACCAATCTAAAGTAGAACTAATCTCACTATCTGGAACAAGAGAAGAAATACCAGAAAGTTTCGGATGTGGGTATTTTATAAGAACATTGAGCCCGCTTTTACCAGAAGACCTAACTAATAGAATGGCTGAAAATCTTATAGATAAAGGATACCACGTTTGGGATAAAGTCAAAGTAACAATTTGCGCTGAACCAGCAAATAACTAGACAACCATAATTAATATTAATTCTAAAAGTTTCTAAAAATAATGGAAAAATTCCTTGAATATCTAAGTGAAGCAACACGAATTATTAAAGCGTGCGATCATATGATTTATGTAAGCTATCCTTTAATCAAAGACAAAAAACTACTTATAAAAATAATAATTGAGTTAAAAAAAGGTGTAGCATATCTAATAAACGCTATTTTACAGTATGAATACATATTCAAGCAAATTAAATTATACAAAGATGCAAAATCAAATCTTGAAACATTCATAAATAAATCAGCTAAAAGATTTAACATAAAAGTACAAGAGATAAAAATTTTACTAGAACTATTTGATGTTGTTGAAATACACAAAAACAGCCCAATGACATTTACAAAAGATGAAAAAGTAGTAATTTTAACTGAAAATATGAATAAAGAAATAATAACACTTGAAAAAACAAAAGAATTTCTTATTGCATCAAAAAATTTACTTCAAAAAACAAAAGAGAAAATCAGGCGATAATTAGCCAGAAAACTATAAAAACCCCCTTTTCTTTATATAATATACTTCTTAAAGGGTTTAGGGATGGAAGAAATAATACAAGAGAAAATAAGTGCAGACCATCTGCTGTATGTTAGTCTAAAGTATACAAAGACGTGTGACGTAATTATTAATTTGCTTCTAAGATGGAAAGAAATGATAGATATTAGTGCAGATCACATCCTTGCAATGGCTAAAAAGAAAAAAAAGATAAAAGCAATCCCTACAAATCCTGTAGGAAAAATGGAAAGTATGAAAAAACTTTTTAAAAAAGACAAAAACCTGCTTGAAGTTCTAGAACTATACGAGATGTTCAAAAAGGTCAGAGAACTACGCAAGGAAAGAATTGGTGAATTTAGAAAAAATGTAACACTCAAACTCTTTTACAGAGGTGAAGAAATAAATATAAATCTTGATATGTTAAAAGAATACTCTGAAAAAATAGAAGGATTCGTGACAAGTACAAAAAAATACTTATCAAAATAAGAGTAATGTTTTTAAATTAGCTAAATCTAAATAATTTACAATGGCGAAAATTATTGTCATAACTTCAGGAAAAGGAGGTGTAGGAAAAACTACAACAGCAATCAATCTAGGTGCTGCAATGAACTACTTTGGTGAAGATGTATTGATTATTGATGGAAATCTAACAACTCCAAACATAGGGCTTTTTCTCAACTCACCTGAAGTTCCAATTGATTTAAATAAAGTGATTAATGGAAAAGCTGATCCTGAAGAAGCAGTATATGAACATGACTCAGGACTAAAAGTAATGCCATCATCACTATCAATTAAAGAACTCAAAAAAATAAAACCAGAAAAACTAAAAAATTTTAAGAAAGATTTTAAAAAATTAGCAAAAAATATTATTGTTGATAGTGCTGCAGGTCTAGGTCTAGAAGCAAAATCTGCAATCGAGTTAGCTGATGAAGTAATTCTTGTAACAAACCCTGAAATTCCTGCAATAACTGATGCGCTTAAAACAATAAAATTAGCTGAAGAAATGAATAAACCAATAACTGGTGTAATCATGACTAAAGTTAAAAAAGATTATATTGAAATGCAACCAGAAAATGTTAAAGATATGCTTGAAGCACCAATTTTAGGAATGGTTCCAGAACACGATGAAGTTAGAAAAGCTCAACAAAAAAAAGATGCTGTTGTTCACACACATCCAAAAGGCGTTCCATCTAGAGCTTATAAAGAAATAGCAGCCAAACTCCTAGATCTGCCTTATGATTCAGAACAAGACAAAGAAAAACTACTCAAGAGACTTATAAACTACTTAAGAAGAGCTGACTAAAACAATAATATATTATCACTCACAATAATATAATTAAACCTATAAATTAATTTCTTATTATGTCACTTGAAATTAAAGAGGATTCCTGCTTAGTTTCTCAAGAAATAAGAGACCTAATTGAAAAAGAAGCAATTATAGCTAATCCAGATGACTCTAACATCCAACCATCTTCTTTTGAACCAACAATAGGAAGTGAAGCATATATTCTAGATAGTGAAGGAGGGTTATTCAGACCAAAAGAAGACCAAACAGTATATAAGACTCTACTAGAACTACCAAAAAGAAAAAGACAAAAAATAGATATATCTAAAGGATTTGAAGTAAAAAAAGGGTACAGTTACCTAATAAAGCTATATGAAAAAATAAAAAAAGACTCCACATTCCAGTTTATTGTCTCATCACCTAAAAGCAGTATTGGGAGACTATTTTTTAACACAAGACTTCTAGCTGACTATAATTCAAGCTTTGATGAGGTACACAACTTTACTAATTACAATGATCACCTAAATTTGTGGCTTTTATTACAACCTCTCGCATTTAATGCTATTATTAACCCAGGTCTAACATTTAATCAACTAAGATTTTTACAGGTTCAGGAGCTAAGCTAACAGCAAAAGAAGTCCTAAATGAGTGGAAAACAATGCCAATCTTATGGGAAAAATCTGGTGATGGAAAAGTAGATCCTGTAATAACTCCAAAAATCACAAACTCTCTTCAGATTCATCTAGATTTAGTTGGAAGAGAAACTGGAGGAATTGTAGCACTAAGAGCAAGAAAAAAATCCACACCCAATTGATCTAAGAAAAAAAGGAGAACATTTAGCTGAAGAGTATTTTGAACCACTAAAAGCTGTAAATAAAGAACTAACACTAAAAAAAGGAGAGCACTATCTTTTATCATCTAAAGAAGTCCTAAATATTCCTCCACACTTAAATGCAGAATTAGGTGCACATTCTCATCTCGGACTTCGCGGACCACTTCACAGAGCAGGATTTATTGATAACGGTTTTACCGGAGACTTAGTTTTTGAAGTAACATCTCAA
The DNA here is from genome assembly GCA_964589955.1 of Candidatus Woesearchaeota archaeon. GTDB lineage: Archaea > Nanobdellota > Nanobdellia > Pacearchaeales > GW2011-AR1 > CAZPVF01. Next base: position 1,239 of record CAZPVF010000034.1, on the reverse strand, counting down.
GAGCCAACAGATATTACACTTAATCATAACACTCCTCTTGGTGAACTTCATCTATTTAAAACAAAACATCCAGATAAAACTTATGGCAAAATAATTGGATCACACTACCACAGCCAAAAGGGACCAAAAATAGCTAAATACTTTGCACCCTTTGATTTTGAATTTGCTGCAAGAAACTATGCTAAACTTGATAAAGAGGTTCTAGTCAACGACACTAATGCACTACTAAAACACAGAATGAAAAAGACAGGTTTTGAATTAACTGATAAAGAAAAAACTAAAGAGCTTTTAGAAGAAATAGAAAAAAAGGTTTTTTTCATTCACGATATGATTGTGAAGAAGATAAACTAATCTTACAAATTATTCCTTACGCACTATTATTTGGTGCAAACAAAACAATATTTACATTTACTCGAGCACAAAAAATACAGGATTACGGTGATAAAAGACTATTTGGAATGGAATCGCTAGGTTTAGGGGGCCACATAGGAAAAACTGACGCTCCAAATTATATTATAAACTGCCTTAAAAGAGAAGTAATGGATGAAGAAATAAATATTTCAGGAAATATTTCTAAACCAAAACTTTTAGGAAGTATCTATCAACCAGACAAAGAAGTAGATAAAGTTCATTTTGGCCTCATTTATGCAAGCCATGTAATAGGCGAAGTGACCTATAAAGAATCCTCAATTACAGCAGGACAAATGATGCCAATAGACTCAATAATTCATGATCCACAAATAGATCAGAAATATGAAACCTGGAGTAAACTCCTTATTCCTCACTTAAATGAATTATATGACCTCTCCAAACCTAACTAATTTTCCAACCTGTTTCAGCTTTGCCTGGATCAAGAAGAATTACTTTTTTGTGCCCATCATCTGAAGCTGCAAGAAGCATTCCTTGGCTCTCAACCCCTCTCATTTTACGTGGAGCTAAATTCTGAAAATAAACTATTTTTCTATTAACCAAATCCTCTTTACTATAATACTCTTTTATTCCTGCACATATTACTCTCTCACCTAATTCTCCAACATCAAGATTTATTTTATATAATTTATCAGCTCCCTCTATATCCTCCACACTCTTTATCTGAGCCACTCTTAAATCAAGCTTGTTCCAATCATCGAAATTTACATCATTACCAACCATAATTAAAACAAAAGATCTAGCTTTTTAAAAGTTATATGACATCCTCCACACACTAAAGTGTGGAGTTTCCGTGATGCTCTGACTGAT
>CAZPVF010000033.1:0-9232 GCA_964589955.1 Candidatus Woesearchaeota archaeon | reverse complement strand
TAGTACTATAAAATTTTAATGATTTTCTAAGTATGCTATTTCTTCAGTAGAGAGTCTTAATTCTTTTTGAATATTTTCTTTAAGGAGTATGTTTTTTAGTATCGGAAATTCTCTTAGTGCTCTTTTCTCTCCAACATGAACATAATGAGCATATTTAGATGCAATTGATTTTTTCTTTGCTGTACGTTGGTTATTTAGCCAAATTTTAAGTATTCTCGTTGGTTTTTTATAGCTTGTAAAACCTGTTTTAGCTTGTTTTTTTGCTGCAGCAATTCCGTAGCTTAAAAGTATATTTTCATAAACCATAAATCTCCAGTACTGCTGTTTGTATATTCTTCCTTTAAATATATCGACTTTACTTAGTTTATCAACTGCATAAGCTAACTCAGTTCCAGAGTATTCAGCAGGAATGTTTTCTTCAACCCATAAAATAATTTCATCAAGAGAGAGTTTTACATTATCAAAAATCATTCTTGTTTCATCGCTTGGTTTTCCTTTAAAGATTAATCTTAGTGCATTGAATATATCAATTTCTTTATTTCTTTCATCTATTGTTAAGTCACTGGAGTCTTTTAGTTTTGATGCTGCTTGTACGTCATTAATTGCTGCTCTTAAGTCACCTTTTGCTTTAATTGAGATTTTTGTTAGAGTGTCGTTGTTAATAAACATATCCTCTTTTTTTAAAATATTTATTAAGACATCTTTTATTGTTTTGTAATTTATTTCTTTTAATTGAACCATTTCTGATTTGTTTCTTAGTGCATTAAATTTTTTGTCCCAGATATCATTTGCTGTAATTATAATTGGGTAAACTGAAGTTTCAGCTAGAACTAAGAGTTCAGGTAAACCTCCCCAGTCTACTTTTGAAATTCCATCAACTTCGTCGACGAGAATAATTTTGTCCTCTTTAATTAGGGGTTTTTGCTCAATTGCTGGTTTTAGAATTTCTCTTAATTTATTTTTGTTTCTTAAGTCAGATGCGTTTAGTTCAAATATTTCTGAGTCTGCTTCTTTAGCTGCAACGTGAGCAAGAGTGGTTTTTCCAGTTCCTGGTGGGCCGTGTAGTATCATTGCTCTTTTTGGATTTTGTCCTTTTGTTCTAATTAGTTTTTGAACCGAGAGTGTTTCGCCTTTTTTGTATACAAAGTTTTCAATAAATGATTTTACTTTTTGGACTGCAATTTCCTGACCTTTTATTTGTGCAAAATGTGTTGGTCTATATTTCTCAGTCCACGGAGTCTCTTTTTTTAATGGCATTTTTCTATATCAAGAATAATTTCTTTAATTCTTTCTAGAGGAATTCCTTGTAATATATTAAGATAACTTCCTTCTATTCTTTTAATAAATGTAGAACCTAGGCCTTTTACAGGATCGAATCCTTGGGCATATGTTTTATATTTTGGATCACTGTCTAAATATGTATTAATTTCTTTTTCAGAAATGTTTCTCATATATGCTTTTGTTTCTACAAAATCTGATACTATTTTACCATTATGTTTATCAATCACATGGATTCCAGTATAAAAACTATATGAATTTCCAGATAAATTTTTTAATCTACTAAAAGCTTCTTCTCTTGATGTTGGTTTTTCTAAAATTTCTCCTTTAAAATATCCTATTGAATCAAATCCAATTATTATTCCCTCTTTATGATCTTTTGCAACATATTCTGATTTTAACCTTACTAGTAGTTTTACTAATTCTTCTGGGTTATCTGGTCTATCTGAAAATTTTTCATCTATATTGCTTGCTTCTGCTGTGAATTTATAACCTATGTTTTTGAATGTCTCTTTTCTATAAGGAGAGGCAGTTGCTAAAATTATTTTTAGATTCATTTTATCTTTTTATATAAAATTTTTTTGCTTTAAAATTTTCTAGTATTTTTTTAGATGGAAAATATATATTTTTAGGTAAGTCCTTTGATTTAAACCACTTCCATTCAGTTATCTCATCAGGTTCTTTTGCGATTGCTGCTCCACTAAATTCTGTAACTAAAAGGCCAATAGTTATAAAATGAGCATCCTCAACAATGTCATTATTAACACATATTACTTTTGGATTTTTTATTTTTATTCCAGTTTCTTCAAATGTTTCTCTGTATGCGCCATCTTCAAAACTTTCTTGAAAATCTAGTTTTTCTCTTGGCATAGTCCACTGTCCTGAACCTTTTAGAACTGAATCAGCTTTTTTAGGATCAGTATGTCTTTTACCGAGGAGAATTTTTCTGTTTTTTAGAATCATTACTCCAATACCCATACCTTTTTTTGTTTTTTCATTTTAGATTATATTTTATTTTTGATCCCAGTGACTTGATTCTGTAAGTGTAATCAGATTTCCATACCTTGATTTTGAGTATCTTCTTTCAAAACTTCTTGCAATTTTTGCTATTTCTCTTGCTCTTGTACTAATTTTGTATGATTCCATTCCCATTCTTTTTATTGGTTTAAGAGCTCCTGTAAGTTTAATCTTTTCTAATAGTCTTGAGGCATATTTGCCTACGGTGATTAATTCTTCTTTTAGTCTTGGATCTTTTATGGAGTTAGGTACATCTTCTAATTTTGAAAGATTTTTTAATCTTTTTTCTGTTAATATAACTATTCCATATGCTTTTTCTGAATTCATTTTGCAAGGCCAGCCAGAACAAAACTTGCAAGTAATGATTGTAGTTGTATGAATGGATCTGAGCCTTCGACAATTCTAAATTCTGTTTCACCTGTTTTTTCTGTGAGTTTTACTTTTATTTCTGGTTCAACAGGAAGATTCCAGATTTCTTTTTGAATTGCTTTAATTACGTCTTGACCTGAAATTGATTCTTTAAGCATAACATCGAGTAGTTTTTCACGCGATTTTTGAAAGTCTCCAGATAGAGCGTAGTCTAGAACAACTTTAATGTCTTTTGGTTTAGCACTTGATATTATTGTCAAAATAAGGTCTTCAGTTATTGTTGGCGAAATTGATGCAGTTGATTGCAAGATATTTGTAGCTTTTCTACAGTCTCCTTCACAACCTTCATACAAAACTTCTAAGGCTGCTTCGTTTATTCCCAGACCTTCTTTATCACATATTTTATTAATATACAAATCAATATCTTTTTTTTCTAAGAGTTTAAATCTAAATATTGCACAACGTGACTGTATAGGATCAATAATTTTACTTGAATAGTTGCAAGATAATATAAATCTACATGTGTTTGAGTAGTTTTCCATTGTTCTTCTTAGTGCTTGTTGAGCTTCAGGAGTAAGTGCGTCAGCTTCATCTAAAAATATAACTTTAAATGGAACATCTCCAAGAGATTTAGTTCTAGCAAAGTTTTTGACCTTTTCTCTTACTACTGCTATTCCTCTTTCATCAGATGCATTTAGCTCTAGATAGTTAGTTTTCCAATTATCTTTAAATAGAGTTTTTACAACAATTAGAGCTAGAGTGGATTTTCCAGTTCCAGCTGGACCTGCAAATAGCATATGAGGAATATTTAGTGATTCAGTTAGTGCTTTTACTCTTTTTATAACATGGTCTTGACCTACTAATTCTTCAAAAACAGAGGGTCTATACTTTTCTGTCCAGATTTCTGATGCCATTGTTAATAATGAATAAATTTCCTTAATAAAGATTATTGTTGTGGGGGAAGATTTTTAAATGATTTAAATAAATAACTTTTATGATAAGATATAATACTCAAAAATTAGCTGATGATTTTTATGATTTGGCTGTATGGTGCTCTAAGGGAGTAAAAGAGTTTGATTTAACTCCTTATAATAATGCTCGAAATAGAATTTTATCTTCAAGAGAGTCTGTTTATCTATTTTATGAAAGAAAGAAAACTTTGGATGGGTTAGATTTAGGGCTTACTAATCATATGAAATTTTTAATTTTGCTGTTGTTGGAGAAAGGTTTTGATGATGCAAAGAAATGGATGAGAAAAAAAGATTATACTTCTTCTTTAGAAGGGGCTATTATTCAAGACAATAAAGATCCAAAATTTAGGACTATTTCTCATTCTAATTTTACTGGAATAGATGATGAGGATCCTTCAACTGATGATATTTACAAATTAATTGAAGAAGAATAAGGGAATTATTTACTTCTAGCTCGCTTTACTTTACGCTTGTGTTTTTCTTTTCTAAGCTTTTTACGTTGCCATTTCCAACGCATTTGCCTTTTCTTTTTCCAACGTCTAGATGATCTTTTCATTGAATTCTGAAAATGAATTTAGTTTAAAAAGGTTTTGGATTAAGTATTATATCTAAATTAATTTATAGTTTGAGTGCTTTAAAAATCAATGAAAAATAATGAATATGAAGTGTATGTAGATTATAATTTCAGATTTTGCGATCTTTGCGAACAAGACCAGATAGCTGTAATGATTAATGCCAATGAAATAACTTATGCTTTTTATGATTGTCCTATTGAGCAATCTTATTTTTATGCAGATAACATGCAGATTTTAATAATTTCTGAAAAAGTTAGATTAGATGGTTCTAAACCCTATGTTATTAGTGGTAAAAGAGAGAAGTCACTTGTTAATAAAGTAATTAAGAATTATCCTATTGATGATTTTACTTTTGATCCTGATAAATTAGGAGATTTAACTGAAAATATGACAAAACTTTTAGAGTCTTTATCAAATAGATGGGAGAAGATTTAGTTAAACTTCAGGAATTAATTCTAGTTTATAGTATTGTTTGAGTGAGAGAATTTCAAGATCTCTTACTTGAAATTTGGATTTTAATTCTTCAATTAATTTTATTAGTTCATTTCTGTTTTGTACTTCAATATCTAGTTCATAGTCATAATCATTATTGGTAATGTCATAGTAAATTATATTTGGGCTTGCTCTAGATTTAAGTGCTACTCCAACAACAGTGAAAGTTAATGAGATTTATATGGAAAAATATGGGGCTGATTTAAACATACTTAGTGCTTGGGGATATGATGCACTTTATGTATATGCAAAGGCAGTAGAGAAATGTGGTGATGAAAGTGCAAGTTGTGTAAGTAAGAGCTTAGTTGGTATGAATTTTGAAGGAGCAACAGGTTATAATGTATTTACATCCTAAGGCGAAGTTGGAAGATCTCCTCTGAATATAATTCCTAAAACTCTTTAAAAAAAACAAATTTATTTTTTTATTTTATAACAAATTATTTCTGTGTTAACAATATTTTTATCTCATTAACACAACTAGGATTAACTAGAGTCATTAGTCCAGCAGGTTCTTCATTAGCTAGAAGATTTTTTAATATTCTACGCATTATTTTTCCACTTCTTGTTTTGGGCAGGTCTCTTACAATATATACTTTATGGGGTCTAGCTGTTGGACCTAGAGTTGAATCAACATGATGTTTAATTTTTTTCTCTAATTTATCTGGGTCTTTTATTTTCTTTTTCTTTAATACGACAAAGGATACAGGAACCTGGCCTCTAATTTTATCTGGAATTGGAACTACTGCTGATTCATTTACTAATTTGAATTTATTAATTGCGTTTTCTAATTCAGCTGTTGCAAGTCTATGTCCTGCAACTTTCATTACATCATCAGTTCTACCTGTAATTTTTATTAGGTCTCCAACTGAAATTGCTCCATCACTGGTGTCATATTTGTTCTTAAATGTTTTCCAGTATGTTTTAACATATTTTTTATGATTTTTCCATACTCCATGGAGCATTCCTGGAGCAAATGGCGAAGTTTGGGCTAAAAAGCCTTTTTTTACAGCTTTGTTATTCTTGTTAAAAATTCCGTGTCTTGTTCCTGGAAAAGATTTGCCAGCAATTGTTGGAACAAATGGTCCTACTCCGGGTAGAACATTAATTAGTGTTCCTCCAGTTTCAGTCTGCCACCAAGTATCAATTATTGGACATCTGTTTTTACCTATTTTACTAAAATACCACTTGTATGCTTTTTCATCAATTGGTTCACCAACTGTTCCTAGAATTTTTAGTGATTGCATTTTGTGTTTGTTAACCCATTTATCTCCTCCTTTAACAAACATTCTTATTGCAGTAGGAGCAGTATAAAATACATTTACTTTGTGTTCATCAATTATTTTCCACCATCTTCCCATGTTTGGTGTGTCTGGTGTTCCTTCATATATTAGTGTAGTTGCGCCGTTTAGGAGTGGGCCGTAAAATGCATAAGTATGGCCTGTAATCCATCCAATATCTGCTGTACACCACATTATGTCTTCAGGATGAAGATTGAAGACCCATCTAGTTGTCCAGTATGTTTGTACTGCATATCCTCCTGTGTCATGAATTACCCCTTTTGGTTTACCTGTTGTTCCTGATGTATATAAAATAAACATTGGATCTTCTGATTTCATATTCTCAGGTGCACAGTATGTGGAAGCGTTTTCAATTAGTTTGTAGAAATTTATGAATTTGCCACCATAAGATTTGTTTTTTAGTCTTGGTACTACAACAACTTTTTTGATTTTGGTTCCTTTTAATGCTTTTTTTGCTTTTTTTAATAAATCAACTGGTTTTCCTCTTCTGTAATATCCATTTGCAGTAATAAGTACTTTGGCTTCACAATCTTGAATACGTGTACTTAGTGCGTCAGGAGCAAATGCACTAAATACTACCGAGTGAATTGCACCAATTCTAGTGCATGCTAGCATTGCAAATAGTGCTTCAGGAACTAGTGGTAAGTAAATTGATACTGCATCACCTTTTTTTACACCCAAACTTCTTAATGAGTTTGCAAGCTTGTTTACTTTTTCATAAAGTTCTCCATATGTAATTTCAACAGGTTTTTCATTAATTGCTTCAGGAACCCATATAAGTGCAGTTTTGTTAGGATTTTTTAAGTGTCTATCTACAGCATTAACACAAAAATTAAGAATTCCTCCTTTAAACCATTCAAAGTATGGTAATTTTTCAATATATGCTTTGTCCCATTTTTTAACCCAAACTATACCTTCACTAGCTAATTTTTCCCAAAATTTTATAGGATTTTTTTCAGCATCTTTATAGACTTTACTAGAATTAACCCAAGCAATTTTTTTCATAGCTTTGGTTGGCCAGTAGTATTTACCTTTTTTTGTTACGTATTTTGTCACTTTACAAATTTCCTTTTGTTTTTTGTTCCTTTATACCAAAGCATTTTAGTATAACCGGTATTATCAACTTGGTTAGAATCGATTCTTAGGTCTTTAATTACAGCCTCAATTTTTTTAATTGCAGTATCCATCTGACTTGGTGTAGCTAAGTATTCTAATTCAATAAAGTAACCTAGATATTTGACTCTATTTAATTCAATTGAGACGTTTTTGTCTTTTTTCCACTTGTAAGTTTCGTTCCATTTGACTTTTTGTACCCACTCACTAAAACCCATGTCTCTAAATAATTCAATCATATCATCAAAATTTTCTTTAGGAATAACAAATTCAAATTCTTGTTTCACTACTACATTTTTTGTCCAGTATTTTTTTAAGTGTTTTTTAAAATTAATCTCTATGTGGTCTCTAGTTGTTCTTGTTCTAAATGCTTTTTTAGGATATCCCCATCTTTGAATTGCAAAATAGTCATCAACTTTTTTACCTTTCTTTTTAAATCTAGCGATTTCCTTAATTCTTTTACGGATAGCTTTTACTTGAGAATCTTCGAGTTTAATTTTACATTCTACTTCAAGTAACATATTTTCATCCTCTTTTTTATATGAAAAAAAAGTAAGAAGGTTTTTTAAATGTTTTGAGCTTAATATTCTTATGAAAAGAGGAAAGAAAGATCATCCTGTAGTCAGATGGTTTTTGTATATTGTGTGGATTTTTTTGTTTTTTGTAGCAATATATGATTTATTTAATGTTCCTTATAGATCTCTTATTTGGTTTGGGTGTCTTTTTTTACTAGTCTTTTTTTACTTTAGGCTTAAGAGAATTCCTAGTTTTGTTTTTTTACTTGTGAGTTTAGCATTTGTTTTGAGTGTTTTTGGAGAGTTATTTTTTGAATTTTATTATATTTTTGATTGCACTGATTCGTTTTGTGTTGCTTTAATTTATGATAAAATCCTTCATCTTGTACATTCTGCAATTGCGTGTACTTTTATTTATTTTTTAGCTAAACCAAGAATAAAAAATAAAAAAATGTTAATTTTATTTGCAATAACTGCAACTATTACACTAAGTGTTTTTTGGGAGTTGTTTGAATTTTTATTAGATAATTTATTTGGTGCTTATACTCAAGGAGTTTATTCTTTTGAAGGAAGTGATGCTTTTAGAATTGATATTGAGGTTGGAGAAGAGGTATTGAGCAAACTTTCAGACACAATGTTTGATTTTATTTCAAATACTATTGGATGTATTATATTTTGGATAGTAAATGCTTTTTATTATAATAGGAAAAACTTGTAATTATTTTATTTCTTTTATGTCATAATCACTTTTTGAGTCTCTAATATTTTTTAAGAATTGGTAGTATATTTTTATTGTATTAGCTATTGTCAGCACTCCGTAGATAGTGTTGTCTGCTATGAGGGGAATTTGATTAAATCTTTTTTGTAAAAATGTTTGAAAAGCTTTTTTCATTGAGTCTCCTGGATGCATTGTTATTAATCTTGGAGACATGACTGTTTGTGCAAAAGTTTTTTCCAAATCAATTCCTTTTGGAATTTGATTACCTATGTCTTTGAGAGTTATTATTCTTTTTGGTACGGATTCTTTTATGATAACTGCATAATTGCTATTGTTATTGACTAATTTTTTTGAAACTTCTATCAAATTTGCATCAGGATTTATGGTTAATATGTCTTTTGACATGCCATCCATTAGTATTGGGGGATTTTCTATTATAAACTTGGTATTTGTAAAGAGTTCTAGAAGATCAAAATAATCTAGAATTTTTACTAGTTTATCCTTTTCTTTAAGAATAATTATTGAGTCTGTGTTTTTTTTAATTACTTCTTCATAGATTTTATCAAGAGGTTCGTGTAATGAACATTCAGAATACGTTGTATCTATGATATCTTTAGCAGTTAAATTATTTGGATTTTGTTTTTGTGCAATCTTTTCTATAATTTTTATTTTTCTTATTACACCAATTATTTTTTCATTCTTTATTACTGGCAAGATTTCTTTATTGTTTCTTACAAGTTCTTCGATAACATCAATAAGAGGATCACTAGGCTTGATTATTGGATATTCTTGTTTTGCAATGTTTTCTCCTAGAATTCCACCAATTTCTTTAATGTTAGCAAGAAATCTGTCTTCTTTTAAGAGACAGATGAATTGCGTTATATTT
>CAZPVF010000032.1:0-9242 GCA_964589955.1 Candidatus Woesearchaeota archaeon | reverse complement strand
TTTGGGTGAAATTTTCAGGAAGATAGTTCTTAAGAATTTTATCAATCAACTGATCCACTAAATTTTCTCCAAGATAATTGTGGGGGAGATTATGTAACTGGGGCTAAACAGCACTGTTATAATGTAGGAAAAGGAGATAATTATATTATATATTGTGATGGGCCAATTCCAGAAGAAATTACTCCTGAAAATATTGAGATAAACACTACACTTGACCCAAATGATTTATGTAGGTCACTAAATAATAATGTAAGAGACATTGAACAATGCTTACAGTCGCTTGGAGTAGTATATAGTGCTTTTTCATTGGGAAGAGATCACTGTCTAACTGAAGACTATTTATCAGATACAACATTTTGCCAAGAAGCAGTAGACAATTATTCTAATTACTTTTCTTGGTATGGGGGAATAATCCAAAAATATACAGAAGAGGGGCTGATTTAGTATATAGTCCAAAATATATAATAAAACACATATATTAGGAGGATATAGAAAGCTTTATAAACAAAATTTTTGTTTCTTTTATTATTAGGGAGTTGTTAAAGACTTTTAGTTAAATTTATAAATATGCCCTACACCCATCTAAGATGTCACATATTCTACAACCCAAACACACTAAACTATCTGAAAAAGATGTGCAAGAATTACTTAGTAAGTTAAACATTTCTAAAGCCCAACTGCCTAAAATATTTGCTGGTGATGAAGGACTTCCAGATGGTTGTGAGGTTGGAAATATAATTAAAATTGAGAGAAAATTTGGTGACAAAGTTTCTGTTTACTATAGAGTTGTAGTGTAAAATATGGTAAAAGATCATCAACACTTACTTGTAAAGAAATATCTACAAAAACACTCACTAGTAGAATCCAATATCACTTCTTTTAATAATTTTATAGAAAATAGGATGCAGGAAATTGTTAATGAAATTGCTGAAACAATTGACAGTGATGATTTTGAAATTAAGCTTGGAAAAATTAAGGTGGGTAAACCAATGATAATTGAAGCTGACGGAAGTTCATCACTAATTATGCCGAGTGAGGCAAGACTCAGAAATCTAACTTATGCTGCACCAATTAATTTGGAAATTACTGTTAAAAAAGATGGGCAGGTAGACTCAGAAATTGTTGAGATTGGAAAAATACCTATTATGGTAAGAAGTAAAACTTGTAATACTAATAAAATGGGTAAAGATGAGATGATTGAAAATTATGTTGATCCTCTTGATCCTGGTGGTTATTTTATTATTAAAGGCAATGAGAGAGTTATGGTGATGGCTGAAGATTTAGCTGAAAATCAATCATTTGTTGAGACAAATGCTAAGGGCGAATTAATTCTAAAACTATTCAGTCTTAAAGGAACTTACAGAATTCCAACAACAATTACTGAAGACAAAAAAGGAATATTAAACTTAACTTTTGGAAAATTCAAAGACATTCCTGCAATTGTAATACTTAAAGCTCTTGGAATGACAAAAGAAGTTGAAATTGCTAAAGCTATTGGAAAAGAGACAGATAGTGTTATTGTAAATATGTATGAGTATGTAAACTTGGCAACAAGTGAAGATGCAATGATGCACATTGCAGAAAAAACAAATCTGCAAGGAACAAAAAAAGAAATTTTAGATAGAATCAGGCAGAGAATTGACTCATACTTATTCCCACACATTGGACAAAAAAAAGAAGATAGAAAAAATAAAGCAATAACATTATGTAAATTAATAAAACAATCTTTACTATCTAAAGAAAATCCAAAACTAAGAACTGATAAAGATCACTATGCTAATAAAAGAGTAAGGCTTTCAGGGGACTTACTTGCAACACTTTTTAGAGTTAATCTTGGAATTTTAATTAGAGATATACAGTATTCACTACAAAAATCAGCAAAAAGAAAAAAATACTTCTCAATTAAGATTATTGCTAAATCTACACTATTCTCACATAGAGTTGAATCTGCGATTGCTACGGGATCATGGACTGGGGAGAGAAGTGGAATTACACAAAACATGGACAAGACAAATTATCTTGCAACAATCTCACAGCTTCAAAGAGTATCTAGTATGCTTTCGAGTGATCAGGAAAATTTTCTAGCTAGAACTCTTCATCCTACACACTATGGAAGATTCTGTCCTATTGAGACACCAGAAGGGACCGAGATTGGTTTAAGAAAAAACTTGGCAATCCTAAGTAGAGTCTCAACAAAAATTAATCTTGATGAAACAAGATTTATTAAAGACTTAGAAAAGATGGGACTTAAAAAAGAAACTGAAAACGAAAAAGAAGCTGATGTTTTCTTAAATGGAATTTATGTTGGAAGTGTTGAAAATCCAACTGATTTTGTAGGAAAAATTAGAGAAAAAAGAAGAGCACATGAACTGCCTGAGCAACTTAATGTTAGAAACTCTGATAATTTTAACACTGTTTTAATTTCAACTGAGCCTGGAAGAGTACTAAGACCACTAATAGTTGTTGAAAATGGTTCATCAAAATTAAAAAATGAACATCTAGTAAGACTAGAACAAGAAGAAATTGATTGGAGATTCTTAATTGAGAATGGAATAATTGAATATTTAGATGCATCTGAAGAAGAAAATGCTCTTGTTGGATTATATGAAGAAGAACTTACTCCAGAACATACACACTTAGAAATTGATGCAATGGATTTATTTGGTGTTGTTACAAGCCTTGTTCCTTATGGAAACCATGATCAATCTTCAAGATTAAACAGAGGGAGTAAGACTCAAAAACAAGCACTAGGAATTTATGCAGCGAATTATCTTTGTAGGTTAGATACAGATGTAAGTATTTTACAATATCCACAAAAACCTTTGGTAAAAAGTTTTGTTTATGATACACTTAGTACATATCCTGCAGGTCAGAATCTTGTTGTTGCAATTATGACTTATGAAGGATATAATATGGAAGATGCTCTGGTACTAAATAAAGGTAGTTTAGATAGGGGAGTGGGAAGAAGTTTTTATTATAGACCATATTCAGCAGTTGAAATGAATTATGCTGGAGGACTAAGAGACGAAATAGGTGTTCCAGACAAAGATACATCAGGGTATAAAACTGAAGAGAGCTATAAACACTTAGAAGGAGATGGTGTTGTTTATCCTGAAGCTGAAATTGATGAAGGTGAAGTATTAATAGGTAAAACCTCTCCGCCAAAGTTTCTTTCAGAAGCCAGAGAAATCTCAGTCAGAACAAAAAAAGAATCTAGTATAACAATGAGGCAAGAAGAAAAAGGTATTGTTGAGTCTGTTTTTGTTACTGAAGATAATGAAGGAAATAGAATTGTTCAGGTAAAAACAAGAGATCAAAGAATTCCAGAGCTTGGAGACAAGTTTGCTACATCTCACGGTCAAAAAGGAGTTATAGGAATGATTGTTCCAGAAGAAGATGTTCCCTTTACAGCAAGAGGAATAAAACCAGATGTTATGTTTAATCCACACGGTTTACCTAGTCGTATGACTGTAGGATATTTAATGGAGCTACTTGCAGGCAAAGTTGGATGTTTAAGAGGTGAAGTTGTCGATGGAACTGCATTTTCAGGCGAGAGTATAAAACAACTTGAAGAGCAGTTAAAGAATTTAGGATTTAGATATGATGGTAAAGAAGCCATGTATAGTGGTGTTACAGGTAAGAGATTAAACTCAAAAATATTTATTGGAAATTTATACTATCTTAAATTAAAATACATGGTAGGAAATAAACTTCATGGAAGAGCTAGTGGTAAAGTTGCACTGCTTACCCGACAACCAATTGAGGGTAGAGCTAAAGGTGGGGCTTTAAGACTTGGTGAAATGGAACAACAAGTTTTAGTTGCACACGGTGCATCACTTTTACTTAAGGAAAGATATAGTTCAGACACAGTTGTTCTTCCAATTTGTACAAAGTGTGGATCAATGGGAATTGATGACAATATTAGGAAAAAAGTAGTTTGCCCAATCTGCGCTTCAGAAAAAATTGAATTTGTTGAAGTTTCATATGCATTTAAATTACTTTTAGAAGAGTTGCAAGGATTACATATCCATACAACATTTAACTTAAAAAATAAATACGAATAAAATGGTAGGATTAGAATCAATACCGGCAGGATTTAAGAAGGGATTAATTATTCCTGTAGCAACATTTCCAAGTACTTTTTTAAATGAAGCAAATTTTAGAGAAGAAACCAAAACAAGAAGCAAGTTATGTGAGTATGATGGAGAAGGATGTCTTGCTTGTGATGATCCTGAAATGAGGAATAAATACTGTGATAACAAGATAAATCAAACAAGCTGTGGAATTTACAGAACAGTAAAATCGTTTCAATAAAAATGGCAAAACTAATAAGAAAAAAAATAGGAGAGATTAAGTTTGGTTTACTTAGTCCTGATCAGATAAAAAAGTTATCATCAGCAAAAATTGTTACACCAGAACTATATGACATTGATGGTTATCCTGTTGATGGAGGACTTATGGACTTGCGTCTTGGAGCAATTGACCCCGGAGTAAGATGTAGAACTTGTGGAGGAAGACTAAAAGAATGCCTAGGTCATCCTGGAGGAATTGATCTAGCTAGACCAGTAATTCATCTTAAATATGTTCCTCTAATTGAAATGGGTTTGAGATGTTTTTGCCATAGTTGTGGAAAACTAAAACTAGATGAGAAAAACATAGAAAAATATCCTCCTAGTATGAGAGCAAAAAAAGCAAAAGATGCTAAAAAATGTCCTTACTGTAAAACAGATCAAGAAAAAGTTAAGCTAGATAAACCAACAAATTTTTACAAAGGAAAAACAAGAATATTTCCAACGGAAATTAGAGAAATATTATCCAATATTACAGATGACGAACTTAAAAAAATAGGAGTTGATTCCAGAACTGCAAGACCAGAATGGGCAGTTTTAACTTCACTTTTAGTTCCGCCTGTAACAGTTAGACCAAGTATTATTTTAGAAAGTGGTGAGAGAAGTGAAGATGATCTTACACACAAATTGTCTGATATTATAAGAGCTAATCAAAGACTTTGGGAAAACTTAAATGCAGGTGCGCCAGAAGTTATTATTGAAGATTTATGGGATTTATTACAGTTTCATATTACAACATTTTTTGATAACACTGTTGCAGGAATTCCTCCTGCAAGACATAGGAGTGGTCAACCCCTAAAAACAATCACTGAAAGAATCAAGGGTAAAGAAGGAAGAATTAGAAAAAACCTAGCAGGTAAGAGAGTTAATTACTCAGGCAGAACAGTTATTTCTCCTGACCCTTCTATTGAGATTAATGAAGTTGGTGTTCCATTTGAAATTGCTAGAGTAGTGACTGTAGCTGAAATGGTTAATGATATAAATATGAATTTAATAAAAGAATTTATTAAAAAAGGAGAAGAATATCCTGGTGCAAATTATGTTATAAGGCCTGATGGAAAAAGAAAAAAGATTACTCCTGATTTAAAAGAAGAAATAATTAATGAACTTGTTCCAGGGTATAAGGTTGAAAGACACTTACAAGATGGAGATGTTGTTTTATTTAATAGACACCCAAGCCTCCATAGGGGAAGTCTCATGGCACATTATGTTAAGGTCTTACCTGGAAGAACATTTAGACTTCATCCAGCAGTAGCAGATCCTTATAATGCTGATTTTGATGGAGATGAAATGAATATTCATTCTCCACAAACTGAAGAAGCAAAAGCTGAAGCAAAAATATTACTTGATGTAAAACAAAATCTAATCTCACCTAAAAACACAACAAATTGGGTAGGGTGCATTGTTGATTCTATTACAGGAGGATACTTGCTTGGACAAAATGAATTTGATAAAGATTATGCAAATCAGCTGTTGTATAAATCTGGAATTGATTTAAACATTCCTAAAAAAACAATTTCTGGTAAAGAGTTGTTTTCAAAAATAATTCCAAAAACAAGTTACTCAAATAATTCTATAACAATAAAGGATGGAGAAATAACAAAAGGAATTATTGATAAAACTCTGCTCGGCCAAGAAGATGGTGAATTAATAAAACATCTTGATAAGGAGTATGGAAGAATTGAGACTTTTGATACAATTAAGAGAGCATTTAATTTGGGAAAGAATTATCTAAATGATAGAGGAATAACAATTTCACTTGAGGATTTAAACGTTAGAGAAGATATTGTTGAAGAATCACAAAAAATCATTGAAAAAGCTGAAAAGAAAACTCAAGACATAATTGAATCTTGTGATAGAGGAACTCTTGACGTTATTCCTGGTAAAACAATCGAAGAATCTAGAGAAATAAAAATACTAAAAACACTAAATGAAGTAAGAACAAAAATTGGAGATATAGTTAAAAGAGAGTTTCCTGAAAATAATCCTGTTACACACATGATTAGGTCTGGTGGTGGAGGAAACATACTTAATATCACACAAATGGCATGTTGTGTTGGTCAGCAGGATTTAGAAGCAAAAAGAATTGATATTGGTTATACTGAAAGAACCCTATCTTTTTTCAAAAAAGGAGATCTTGCACCAAAATCAAGAGGATTTATTGCTAGTCCATATATTAAAGGATTAAGACCTGATGAATTCTTTTTTGGAGCAATTACAGGTAGATCAACACTTATGGATACTGCATTAAGAACTCCTAAATCAGGATATTTATATAGAAGACTGGCAAATGCTCTTCAGGATTTACGTAAAGAATATGATGGAACTGTAAGAGATAGCAATAATAATATTATCCAGTATAAATATGGAGAAGATGGAATTGATGTTTCAAAATCTTACACTAATGGAGAGCTTGATCCAGGAGAGGCTATTGGAATAGTTACTGCTCAATCTTTTGGTGAACCTTCTACACAAATGGTTCTTAGAACTTTCCACTTTGCTGGTGTATCTGAAATGCAGGTTACACAAGGTCTTCCAAGACTAATAGAAATCTTTGATGCTAGAAAAAAGCCATCAAGCCCAAAAATGGAGATCTACTTAAATAAAGATTCTAATAATGAAAGGGCCGCTAGAACTTTAGCTGAAAAGATTAAAGAAGTAACAATGAAAGAGATATCAAGGGAGATTAATCTAGATTTTAGTGATAAAAAAATTGAAATTACACTCGATAAAGCTGGTTTAAGACAGACACATATTGGTGCAAAAACTGTTGTTGATAGACTAAATGACTTAGGGTTTAAAGCCAGAGAATTTCATGAAAAAATTATTCTTAATGTTTCAGATTTAACATTTAAAGAAATTTACCAACTTAAAGAAAAAATTAAAGCAACAATTATTTCTGGAGTAAAAGGTGTTCAACAAATTTTAATTGTAAAGAGAGGACAGGATTATGTAATTATTACACTTGGAACAAACTTGGCTGATATTATTGCACTAAAAGAAGTAAATGAAAATAAAACAATATCAAATGATTTGCATGAAGTTGCAAAAGTGTTTGGAATTGAAGCCGCAAGGCAACTAATTATTAATGAAATTCACGAAGTTATAAAACCACAAGGTTTAGATATTGATAAGAGACATCTAAAGTTAATATCTGATGCAATGACAAATACTGGTGAAGTCAAAGGTGTAACTAGAATTGGTATTATTGCGCAAAAATCTTCAATTTTAGCTAGAGCTACTTTTGAGACACCAGTTAAACAATTTGTTAACGCAACAATTAAGGGAAGTAAGGATAGATTAACGAGCGTAATTGAAAATATAATTCTTAATCAACCTGTTCCTATTGGAACTGGTCTACCTGGACTTTTAGTTAAAGTTATTGGGCCACTTAAAAAGAAACCCGATGAGCTAAAGACTGCTAAAACAAAAGTAGTTGAAAAAGCAAATAAATAATTTCTCCTCGGCAAATTATAAAATTTAATAAAAAAGTTTATAAAGAAGCTACTTTTATGAGATTAATACAAGATGGCAGGAATAATTGATATGCAATTTATGAGATACTTAAATCTCTTTAACAAAATTACTAGAGTTAGGACAAGCAAGTGTTTTAAGTATAACGAGACAATATTTTTCTGTGTTCCTGAAAGCTTGGTTTCAAAAGCTATTGGAAAAAATGCAGTCAATATAAAAAAACTAAATGAAATCTTAAATAAAAAAATTAAAGTTATTGCTGAGCCTAGAGGAATAGAAGAAGCTAAAAAGTTCATAAACAGTATTATTGAGCCAGTAGTATACAAAGAGATTACTATTGGTGAAGATGAAATTGTAATTAGTGCAAGCACACAGAGTAAGGCTGCACTAATTGGAAGAAACAAGAGAAGACTAGCTGAAATGCAACAAATAGTAAAGAATTTTTTTGGTAAAGAATTTAGAGTTGGTTAAAAACTTATTTCTGAGATAAGTGGTTGTTCATCTGAAACATAAAAATTTTTAATTGTTTTGGTTTGTAATTTAAATTTTATTTTTTTTGTTTTTAAAGCTAAATGATTTATTGTTTTGCCATCTGAAATATACTTGAAAGAAATAAATTTTCTATAAGGGTTTTTAGGATCAAGTGTTGGAGAATCTGTTGGAACATATTTTAAATTCTTTTTACTCCATTCTTTAAATTCAGAAACAGTCATATTAAAATCTCCAACAATAAGTACATTATCTAATTTATTCACTTCTTTTTCTATTTTTTTTAGCTGAGAATAAATATGTTTATCTTGTATTTTTTTTGATCTTGCAAATAAGTGCGTATTGATTATTGAAAAATTTCTTTTGTTTATCTTTATATCTGTTCTTAAGAAACCTTTTTGACCTAAAACTTCATCTAATTTAGAAAATTTTTCTTTTAAATTAAGATAATTATTCTTAAATGCTTTAAACTTAAAAGAAACAGGTCTTTTTTTTATAAGAGTTACGAGTCCTGAAACGTTTTTTTGAAATCCTTTTTTAGAAGTAATTACAAAATATGATTTAAGGTGTTTTCTTAGTTTTTGCACATATCTTATCATCCAAATCTCTTGCAGTGCCACTATATCTGGATTTTCATTTTTTATTAACCAAACAATTTTTTTAAATCTCTTATTTATATCTACAGAAAAAGGTTTGGGCAATCCCCAAGCATTGATACTCAAGATCTTTAAATTTTCCATGTTTAATGAAGAGTTTTATTTCTTTTTTAAATATTATTGAGAAGGAGCGTGTCTAATAATTAGCACATTGATGCTAATTATTTTATTATCTATTCTTATTAAAAGCTTAATTTGATAGCTGATTATTCTTCCGAATATCCTGGTTTGCATACATGTCTCATTACTTGCCTTAAATCTATCTCCAAACTCA
>CAZPVF010000031.1:5433-9301 GCA_964589955.1 Candidatus Woesearchaeota archaeon | reverse complement strand
CACCAACGAAATTGCCACAAAAGCAAAAATCTCCCCCCTAACTGCAAAGAGACATTTGGGAAAACTTGAAAAGAGAGGACTTGTTGAATTTAAAGAAAGTGATGCAATAAGAGAATATTCCAGAAAGAAAAGAGAAAAGAAAAATGGCTAAAAAAAAGATACGGGCACCTGCCAAAATTGAATGGACATTAAGATTTAAGAATAGATGTATTTATTGTGGTAGAGTTATCCACATGACTGAAACAATATGTAGTAAGTGTAAAGTTAAAAGAAAAAAGGAAGGGAAATTTCTTTAAGATAATTATTTGGTCTTTTATTAGAAAAGTTTTTATATGATTATTTGTTGTATTTCCTATGAAACCTAAAGGATTTTATTTTTCAATTATATTTTTTCCAGCCTTGATTCTTGGATTTATTATTGGTTATTCTGCTATTTTTATTGGATTGGGACTTCTTGGGGGAGGAATATTAGAGTATGTAAAAAGAAAAAAAGGGCAAACACCAGAAATGAGTGGTAGTGAGAAGAAACACAACAAATGGGCTTGGTGGATAATTATAGCATTTATTTTATTTGTATTGATTATGTTTCTTATCCAAGCGTTGTAATTAACTAAGAATTATCTATTAATTTCTAAAATTTGGTTAAATTTATCTATTATAAATCTCAACCTTCTGTTTACATCCAGCGACACTCTCTTCTAAAGTATCACAAATTCTGATATCATTTAATACAACTGCATAATTTGTATAACATTCAATTCTATCTCCTTCTGTTGAATAAGAATCCCATGTACCAATATTATCACAAATTGAAGGGTCTTCATTAAGTATGGCTAGCTCCTCATAACAAACAGGGACCACGGAATCTCCATAAACATCATCATTTGCAATTCTCCTACAACCTTCCGGATTTTTATCATATGCAACTTCACAAAGAGTTTTCCATAGAGAGGGATTTAATCCATTACAAGCACTTTTATCTTTTTTACTTCTAGCTGTTAGATACAAACACTGTGGTTCGTCTTGAGGAAATACTTCATCACAAGCACTATCGGCTAATAGCCCTTTTTTAGCATTCACTATTATACAAGGACTTTGAAGCGATTGTGTATTCTCAAACGAACAAACTTCAGAAACCTCCAGAAAGTTTTCTTGTTCAGTTCCATTAGAATCATCTTCAGAACCAAAATAAAATATTGTCCCAAGAGCTATAACCAAAACAAAAACTATAATTCCAATAATCCACAAAAGTTTTCCTCCTTTGGAATTGCTTTTTTCTAGCGATGAAGGATTTGAAGAATAATCTTGCTCTTCTTTCATGAACTCTTAAACAAAAAATACTTTATAAATCTGACTAAAAAACTAGATATTTGTTCTTTCATAGGAAGATTCCCTGTTACTGACTCTTACTTCAGAAACACTTTATGGACACTCAAAGACTTTATGGACTGTGTCGAATTCTAGAAAAAGTTTATATATTTTAGAAGTTTTTTTTATTTATGGATTCTAAAAATGAAGAGAATTTAGGGAAAGTAGATGTAGTGGATGAAGAAGATACTTTAGATGAACTGGAAAATGATCAGAAGAATTTTGAAGAAGAAAGTTTTTTAGATGTTCTGAAGATTTTTTCTCCAGGAACTTCTATGAGGACTGCTTTAGATGATATACTTAGGGCTAGAATGGGGGCGCTAATTGTATTTGAGGCAGATGGATTGAATGGTGTTATGGATGGAGGATTTAGGATAAACTGTAAGTTTAGTGCTCAGAGACTTGTGGAATTGGCAAAAATGGATGGTGCGATAATTTTATCTTCTGATTTAAAAAAAATAATTTATGCTAATACTCTCCTTGTTCCAAAAGGATCTTATAAGACTGTTGAGACTGGAACAAGGCATAAAGCTGCAGAAAGAACATCTAAACAATTAGGAACAATCGTTGTTGCTGTTTCAGAAAGAAAGAATAAAATTACTCTTTACTGGAAGGAGTATAAACATGTTTTACAAAGAAGTTCTGAGATCTTAAGAAGAGCAACAGAGACTCTTCAAATTTTGGAAAAACAAAAGGAAATTTTTGATTCTTTAATGCAACATTTAAATGTTTTGGAGATAACAGATCTTGCTTCTAGTAATGATGTTTGCAATGTATTGCAAAGAATGGAAATTATCAGAAGAATTTCAGATAATGTTAAAAGATATCTTGTTGAGCTTGGAAAAGAAGGAATTATTGTTAGTATGCGTCTTAAAGAACTTACAAAGAATATATCTTCTGATAAATCTAAAATAATTGAAGACTATTTTGATGATAAGGATAAAATTAACTCTCTTTTAGAAGGAATGAATTTTGATTTTTTATTAGAAACTTCTAATATAATGCGGATTCTTTTTAATGAATTGCATGATAAAAGCGTTTATCCAAGAGGACGTAGAATCTTATCTAAAACAGAGTTTTTGGATAAGGATTTGGATCTGGTTGTTTCTCATCTTAAAACTTTGGGCAAAATTTTTGATTCTGAAAAAGAAGATTTTGAGAAAGTTTTTGGGGAAAAGTCTTTAGTTGAATCATTTAGAAATTCTATAAAGGGTCTTAAGGAGAAAATTCTTGAAGGAAAGATTATGTAGAAAAAATATTTAAGTTAAAAATTGTTATTAATAATATGGGTGACCAATATTTAGAAAAATTCAAAAAAGTTAGAAAAGAAGAAGAAAAGAAAAAAATAAAGAAAGGAGAGATATGTCTTAATTTAGACACTTTTGATATTAAAAAAGCTAGAGACATAATTCTTAAATCTAAAGGAAGAGATTTTACAGACAAAGAAAAAACTATTGTTATGAAAATAGCTAAGAAAATGTTAAGTGCTACTAAAAAAGAGTTTGGTGTTTGTTGTGGTTATTACATTTTGCTTGGAGCAGAATATGCAGAAAAAGTTGGTAGAGGAGGGGATCCTTATGTTAAGAAAAAGCTTTTTGAGGCATATAAGAGAAATCCTGAAATGTTTGATCCTGAAAGAGTAGAAAGATTTTTTATTAGAAATAGAGAGATGGCAACCAAATTCAGAAATTTTTCAAAAAAATTATTTCCTAAAGTTAATTATTTAGTTGTATTATCTTTTGTTTATTTAGTTGTGGGAATGTTTTTTTTAGCTACAAGTTTGACTGGTACAGGTTATGTTGTGGGATTTGAGGCTAATTATACTAATTTTATAGGAATTATTTTCTTTTTGTTTGGAATATTTGGGTTTTTTATATCTTTTAGAAAGAAAAGTTAATAAATATAAAGTATAAATTATATTGATTAAAGATGCTGAGTGAAAAAGAAATAGAAAAAATTAAAAGTCATTTGGAAAAGGCACAAAATCCTGTTTTTTTCTTTGATAATGATCAGGATGGTTTGTGTAGTTTTTTGCTTTTGCAAAGATTTTTGGGAAGAGGAAAGGGAGTTGCAATAAAATCTTTTCCTGCTCTTGATGAGAGTTATTTTAGGAAGGTGGAAGAGCTTGGTGCTGATTATGTTTTTATTTTAGATAAACCTCTAGTCTCAGAGGATTTTTTTAATAGATTAAAAGAGAAAAATATCCCGACGGTTTATATTGATCATCATGATATAGATTTTGATATTCCAGATTTTGTTGAATATTACAATCCTTGCAAACAAAGAAAAATGTGTCAACCAGTGACTATTCTTTGTTACCAAATAACAAAATCAAAAAAAGATATGTGGATAGCAATTGTAGGTGCTATTTCTGACGGATTTTTGCCCAGTTTTTATAAAGATTTTATAAAAGAGTTTCCTGAAATGGGGCCCCTCATAGAGGATCCTTTTAAAATTCTTTATGATTATTTAAATTGATTTTTAATTTAAAGGAAGTGAA
>CAZPVF010000031.1:0-5423 GCA_964589955.1 Candidatus Woesearchaeota archaeon | reverse complement strand
TTCTAAAATTGGAGATGTTGCAAGAATTTTAAGTCATGGCCTTAAAGATTCTACTACTAATGTTGTAAAGATGTTGAAGTTTCTTATGAATACCCAAACTCCATACGATGTTTTAGAAGAGAGTCCAAAAACATTTTTACTTCATAGAAGAGCAAAATATATTCAGGATAAATATGATAGAATTTTAGAAAAGGCCAAAGAGAGAGCAAAAAGGTCAGGCAAATTATTATTTTTTAGATATAGTGGGGATTTGAGTGTTAGTAGTGAAATATCTAATCAGTTAAAATATCTTTATCCAGAAAAAAGTATTTGTGTTTGTTATATTAGTGGGTCTAAAGTAAATTTGTCAATGAGGGGGAAAAATATTAAAAATGTTTTTGAAAAAGCAATAAATGGAATAGAAGGTGCTAATGGAGGAGGCCACATTGATGCTGTTGGTGGTCAGATGATAACAGATCAACTTGATTTGTTTAAAGCTAGATTAGAAAAAGAGTTGAGCTAATAACTTTTTCCTATATAAACCCAGTAGTCAGCAGATTTTCCTGTAATTATACATTTTTTACCTTTTATGGAAGGTTGTTTATTAGGTATATTAAGTGTTTTTGCTCCACCAGTTTTTTCTTGAAGAGTTTCTTCTGCTAATTTGGAGTTTTGTAAAGGAACTAACACAAGTTTTTTTTCTTTTATTTTTTTTATAGTATCTGTAAGAGTTTCTGCTTTGTCTAGGGCACTATCAAGAAGTTTTTTGGCTTTAGAGTATAGTCTTTTTTGCATAGAATTAAGTTCTTTATCTAAGATTTTTTTTAAATCTTTAATTTTAACTTTGGTCTTTTTTAGTGAATCTCTCAAAACAACTGTTGCTTGGTTTTTTAATAAATCCTTTGGTCCTATTTCAATTCTTATAGGGATTCCCTTAAGTTCCCATTCATTAAATTTCCAACCAGGTGTTACAACTAAACGATCATCTAGAATTGGATTTAGATTACTTATTTGTTTTTTGATTTTTTTTGCTAAATCTAGAACTTTTTTTTCTTTTTCAAACATTATGGGAATAATTACTGCTTTTTCTGGTGCTAGTTTTGGAGGGAGAACTAGTCCAGTATTATCTGAGTGCATAGCAAACATGACTCCTAACATTCTTGTTGATATTGCCCATGTATTTTGCCAAACAAATTTTTGTTTACCAGATTTGTCTTTAAATTTAATATTATATGCTTTTGCAAAGTTTTGACCATCAAAATGAAAGTCTGGGCCTTGTATTGCTTTTTTATTGGGCAGGTAGCACTCAATACTTTCTGTAAATACTGCTCCAGCAAATTTTTCTTTATCTGTTTTTTTACCTATAATTCCGGGGATTGCCATAAAGTCTTCTAGGATTTCTTTGTAGATTTTAATAATTTGAGGGCCCTCAGCTAGGGCTTCCTTTTCTGTTGCAAAAGCTGTGTGGCCTTCATTGAATACAAATTCTCTTGTTCTAAAAAATGGAATTGGATTATTAAATTCCCATCTCACAACATTGCTCCACTGATTTAGTCTTAGTGGAAGATCTCTGTGTGATCTTATCCATTTTGAATATGATTCATACATAATCGCTTCACTTGTAGGTCTTACTGCTAGTCTTTCAGAAAATTTAGTGTTTCCAGCTTGAGTTACCCATGCAACTTCAGGAGAGAAACCTTCAACGTGTTCTGCCTCTTTTTTTAAGAGTTTTTCTGGAATAAACATTGGAAAATATACATTTTTTATTCCTAATTTTTTTAGTCTGATATCTACTTCGTCTCTTATTTTTTCCCATATTTGCCATGCAGTTGGTCTAAAAACAATACAACCAGAAACGCTGGTGTAGTCAGCTAATTCAGATTTAGTTATGAGTTGGGTGTACCACTCACTAAAGTTTTCTTTTTTTTCTGTTAAGCCTTCTTTTGATTTTTTTGTCATATTAGTGTCTCATTGGTTTTCTTTAAATAGATGTCGTTTATTGAATCTTTAATAAAATTTGATTCTAGCGCAAAGCCTAAAGATTCTCCTGAACCGATTTTAAAATTATTTATTCCTATTACTTCTCCCTTTTTGTTTACTAATGGTCCTCCTGAATTTCCTGGATTTAGTGCTGCATCAGTTTGAATATATGCTTCTACTTTGCTTGGACCTGTTCTATGCACTCCTGAAACTATTCCTTGTGAGACTGAAAATTGTAGTCCTAGCGGATTTCCTATTGCAACTACTTTTTCACCTACTTGTACTTTGTTGGAGTTAGCTAGATTTAGATAATCTTGTCCTTCTGGAATTTTTAATAATGCAATATCAAAAACAGGGTCATGGCCTATAAATTCCGCATCTATTGCAACTTGCTGATAATTTAGTGCTTTTACCCATCTACCGTTTTGAAGTACGTGTGCATTTGTTACAAGATAGCCCTCTTTATTAATTATGAAACCTGTTCCTTGTCCAACATCAGTTCTTATTGTTACTACTCCTTTAATTGCGTCTTCAATTATTCCTGAGAAGTCTTCGCCTGCTGATGCTTTTAGTGTTGAAAACTCTTCATCAATATCTCCGATTTGTGCCCCTAAAAGAGTTAGTTCGTCATTTGTGGTCATAATGTTATCTGATAATTGATTAATTTTGTTTTGAGTTTCAGCTTCAAAAGATTCGATTTTATTTGATACTTCGTTGTGATTTACTGTTTGTTTTACAATTATCCCATTTAAGAGTATAGCTGTTATTATCATGTATATAATTACAATTGTAGAAAAACTTCCAATAACAATTTTATGGTGTTTTTTAAGTGCCATTTTCACCTCAATAGAACAAAAATACTAAGATATAAAAATCCTTGCCTTTTAGTATTATTAGGCTCGTAGTTCAACGGATAGAACACCGGGTTTCGGCCCCGACGATGGGGGTTCAATTCCCCCCGGGCCTGTGAGGCAAATCTTAGATTTGGTGGACCTTCATAGGAACATTGGGCAAGTCGGGAACGTAATACGCCATGCGAGCCGTTTTTTTTATGTAAAATGAATGTAAAAATAGTAAAATCTGAAGATTTGAAAGAGAATGATTATGGGGATACAAGGGTTACTGATATTATTAATGAAAAAGAAGTTCCATTTAGTATAGCTAAAGTTAGAAAAGTTGGAGATGGTATAAAGGTTGGGTTTGATCCTAAGAGTGATGTAGCATACTATGTTCTAGATGGGGAAGGAAAAGCTATTGTTAATGGAAAAGAGTATAAATTAAAAAAAGGAGATTGTGTATTTTATCCTAAAGAAACTAAGTATAAGCATCTTAAAGGACTTAAATTACTAGCAATATCTTATCCGAGATTTAATAGGGAAAACAGGGTGTATGTAGAATGAAAACAGAAGCAAAACCAGGCGATCTTGTAGAAGTTCACAAAGATAAAGAAATTTATGAAGGAGTTTTACTTGAAGCACCTGCAGCTGAAAAAAATGTAATTTTAATTAAATTAGATAACGGTTATAATATTGGATTTAATAAAAAGGATGTTAGGGATATAAAACTAATCGAAAAAGGTGAAGTTGTAAATGAGAAGTTTAAGATTGAGCAGAGTAAAGGAAAGCCTGAGATAGCTATGATTATTACTGGAGGAACTTTAGCTGCCCGACTTGATCCTAAGACTGGAGGGGTAACTGCGCCTGATAGTCCTGAGGAAATATTTAAATATTATCCTGAAGTTTTTGAAATTGCTAATGTAATAAGAGTTGAGGTTCCATTTGTGAAAGACTCAGGTGAAATGGATCCTGAAGACTGGAAAAAAATAGCTAAAATTGCTGTTGAATTTCTTAATAATCAGAATATTAAAGGAGTAATTATTACACACGGTACAGATAGTCTACACTATACTGCTGAAGCTTTATCCTTTTTTTTAAAAGATTTAAATAAGCCAGTAGTTCTTACTTATTCTCAGAGAAGTACAGACAGAGCAAGTAGTGATGCTAGTTTGAATTTAAAATGCGCAGCAATTGCAGCTACAAGCGATATTGCTGAAGTAATGCTTGTGGGGCACGCTAGTGGTAATGATGATTACTGTTTAGCAATGCGTGGAACCAAGGCAAGAAAATTACACTCTTCAAAGAGAGACGCATTTAAGCCAGTTAATTCTAGGCCTTTTGCTAAAATTACTGAAGATGATCTTGAAGTAATTGGAACACATAATATAAGAAATAAAGGAAAAGTTAAGTTAGATTCTAAGTATGAGAGCAATGTAGCAATAATAAAATATCACCCAGGATTAAGCCCAAAAATACTTGATCATTTTATTAAATTAGGTTATAAAGGTGTAGTGATTGAAGTGTTAGGTTTAGGACAAATTGCAGCTAAAGAATCTAAGTATAATTGGATTCCAAAAATAAAAGCTGCAGTAAAAAAAGGGATTACTATTTGTGCTGCGGCTCAAACTATTCACGGTAGAGTCAATCCGTTGGTTTATGCTACAGGTAGAGAGTTAGTTGAGAGTGGTGTTATATATCTAGATGATATGCTAAGTGAGACTGCTTTAGTAAAATTGGGTTGGGTGCTTGCTCATAAGAACTGGAATGCAAAAGAAAAAATGCTCGAAAACATTTCAGGCGAGTTTAGTGATAGATTAGAGGGTTAAATTTTGTCTCTTAATATTTCTATTATATAATTTTTGTATTTTAGTTGCTCAGATATTGGGTTAAACATTTCTAGTGCAATAATTTCACCAAATACAAATTTAGGAAGAGTTTTTAGATAATTTAGTTCTTTGTTAGATTTAACAGTATGTAAGTCTCTTCTTTTTTTCTCTGAATATCCATTTAGGTGATTAGCTAGAAAGTGATTTGTGTGTTTACGATCATCAATCACAATTTCAAACTCTTTAGTCCATCTTTCTTCACTTGCTTTGAAGTGTGAGAGATCAATACAAAATCCTGCAACTTTTTTCATATCAACATCTTTTTTTATTTTATTATTGTAATTAAATTCTATTAACATTTTTTTTATGAAAACCAAATGATTTTGGTAAATATTTGAATCCTGTTTCGTGCAAGTTAAAGTATTTTGTTTTAAAGTTTTTTACTAGGAATTTATATTCGTCATGAGTCATATCGTGTCTTGCGTGAACAAAGGGAATTTTTTTTATTTTTGATGATAGAAGTATCGAGTATATTTCTTTTCTTTGTTTAATACTAACAAACTCTAAGAAAAGTGATACTCTTTTTATTTTTAATTTCTCACAATCTGAAATTTTTTGTTCTATTTGGCGAGAATTTTTACCTGTTAATCCTACTAGAATTCTTTTTTTGATTTGTTGAAACATCTTGTGGTTTAGTTTGGGCTACGTATTTTTTTAGAAGTTTTTTTATTTCACCAATTTCTCTTTCAGCTTTTTTGTCTATTCTGTAATCATATTCTGCTTTTAATCTGTCTTTTTCAGC
>CAZPVF010000030.1:0-9707 GCA_964589955.1 Candidatus Woesearchaeota archaeon | reverse complement strand
ATCTGAAACTTTTGCATAAATCTGGGTGGTTGTTACTTGGTTATGACCGAGGAGGTTAGCAACAGCGTAGAGATCTCTTGTTTTTTCATATACATATGTTGCGTAAAAATGTCTGAGGTGATGAAACCTAAATTTGTATATAGTTGTTTCCTTCCGATATTTTGTTGGTTTTTTATATTCGACCTTATAATCTGGGATATTCAGGCCAGCTCTTTTTCTTGCTTCTGCAAACCAAACATGCACAGTCTTTTTTCTAAGGTGTTTGTCAGGAGAATTTTCAGATGGTAAAAACCATTTTCCTCTGTCAATGATTTCAAACCATTTTTTTATTTGGGAGATTGCTGCTTCTGGAATTGGAACAATTCTATCTTTTCCGTAGCCTTTTTGTTTGGCTCTGTTTGGATTTTTGCTATCTCTTATTTTTATGGTTCTTCTCTCCAAATCAACATCAGCGATTTGAAGTTTACAAATTTCATTAACCCTCAATCCACACATAAGGGCCATAAAACATGCTATCGAAAGTTTTGGAATAAAGATACTTTCAAATAGTTTTATCAACTGTTCTTTTGTGAACATGTCTGGAAGTTTGTTTTTATTTCCCATTATAAGCTCCTTACGATATTATTTATTTCCTCTATCATTATGATCCCGGTATTGCTCATTTTTGATTTTTTTCGGTTGTCTGCAATAAGAAATGCTTTTTTGAAGCTAACTTGTCCCTTTTCTAATTTTTCTTTAACATCAGATGGAAGTCTGCAGGCAATAAACCAACGGTAGCTGGTTGAAGGATTTAATTTATTTTTGAGCATGTAATCAAGGATAACCTTCTCGGCCTCAGTCAATTCTCTTTTTCTTTCTTTATTTGTAGGATCGTCTCTTCTTCCATAATGTAATTTTCCATAAAAGAAATTTCTTATGTGGCTGAACATGGAGAGATATCTATCTTCCTCGACTTCGGGTAAAAGTTCCCTTAGATCATTTTTGATCATGTTTATCCTGTCGAATATTGGAATCTTCTTGCCCTTGTACCTGACTCCTGTGTTTATGAATACCTTATCTTTAACTTTTGCCATGTACATTTTACGAAAAATCTCCTTTTAATTCTGGTATTGATAAGGTATTTATTGGGAGAATAAGGGGAGAAATAACGTGGTTTTGGCTCTCAGAGGCCTGTAAAGGTGCCGATAGTACATCCGAGCAATAATGCGATAATTATTTCGATCAGCATTTTGCCCTGAATCAATTTTACCGACGGTAAAATAGCTTTTTCCTTATGTTATTTGTAGCCCCAAAGTCTTTTTAAATCTTGTCGCTAGGGGGTTTTTCCTGAAAAAAAGCGTGGTTTAATAACCACTCTTACTTTTAGGCTACTTAAGATTATTTTACATTCGATAAAACTTTTTTTGATATGTCCTCCTGAACTTATTTACTATTATTTTGACAGGGTTTTGGGTATATGGGACGTTGTTTGAGGGGTTTCTCCGGGTTTTTTAGAGGTTATTAACGAAAGGACCTTCAACACAAGTTCTTCTTCCTTTTGGATCTGCACAACTCCCACAAACTCCAACACCACATCTTGTCATGTAATCAACAGAGGAATAAATATTTTCAGAACCGCTTACTTTTGTTTCTAAAGGCAAAACAGCACCCACCATTGCTTTTGGCCCACAATTAAAGAAAACTTGTGTATTATCAAATTCATTTCTATTAAATAAATCAGTTACTACTCCTCTCTGTCCTAAACTTCCATCTTCAGTTGCAACAAAAACTTCTCCATATTTTTTGAATTCATCTAAATAAGGCAAATGAGTTTTATTTTTTGCTCCTAGGAAAGTTCTAACTTGGCTTCTATCAAATTTTTTAGCAAGTAAATACAATCCAGCAATACCACACCCCCCACCAACTAAACTAACTCTTTGACCATTTACAACATTATCATTAATTTTCTGTCCATAAGGCCCTCTAACATAAAAAAAATCTCCATTCTTTAATCCATTAAATGCTCTTGTAAATTCTCCTACTTCTTGAACCCCTAATGTTAAAGGATCATCATCCATAACAGAAAAAGGTTTTTCGCCAATCCCTGGAATCCAAGCAAAAACAAACTGCCCAGGACCTGCTTGTATAGCTGCATTTGTTTTAAATATCTTAAAATCACATCCACTGTTTAACACATCTTCAATATTAACTTTCCTATAATTCATATCAACTTCTTGTAAAAATTCTGAGGAATTTTCTGATTGTCCGTTATTTCTTAAATCATCTATAACTGCTGCAAAATATCTTTTTATATTATCATCTGTCATTCCAGCCAAGCCACTTCCAATTCCAAAAATAGTTGTACCAGATTTAGCATATTCTTCAATATCTCTAACAGTTCTCATTCCACCCATGCCAATTATTGGAACTTTATTTCCAACTGCTTGCCTTACTTCTCTAACACATTTTAATCCAATAGGGATTATTCCAGTTCCAGATAAACCACCTACTTTGTTAGTTAAAACAGGATTTCCATGAACAGAATGATACCCTGGACCAACTGTATTTATTGCAACAATTCCATAAGCTCCCGCATCTACAGAAGATTTAGCAATTTCTCCAATGTTTCCTGCATTTGGTGTTAATTTTGCAAAAACAGGCTTTTTTGTTCCACTGACAACTGCTTTAGTGATCTCATAAACAATTGCAGGATCTTGTCCTAGTTGCATTCCATAACCTTTTGCATGAGGACATGACAAATTTAATTCAAAACCATCTACCTGTTCTTCTAATGTTCTAGAAACATAAACAAATTCTTTAGTATCTTTGCCAAAAATTGAAGCAAGTAAAAATTTATCTTTTGGAATCTCATATTGATTTAATTCTTTTGAGAATTCTTCTACACCAGGATTTGTTAAACCAACAGCATTAACAAAACATCCTGGAGAATATTGGGCTAAAATGGGTTCTCTATTTCCTGCTTTTGGTTCTGGGCCAATACTTTTAGTTGTTAAGACTCCTAATTCAGGAACTTCTCTTGCTAATTTGTCTAATGAAGAAACTTGTGTTGTAATAATTCCTGAGGGAATAGTAAATGGCCATACCTTCTTATCTCCTACCTGAATTTTTTCAATTTGCATTTTTTCTTATTCCTTGATAAACATCAACATTGTATTCTTCTTGTAAATCAAGATTCGGTGTTTTATTTAATTCAGGAAGATTTAAACCAAAAAGTCTGTTAATATTATTATGTGTTAAATTTCTTATTTGAGAATCTTGAAAACCTGCCTCTTCTCTTAGAAATTTTAAAAAATGGGGATAGTAAGGTAATCCAGGAAATCCAGACATATGTTTGCTAGTTTTTTCTTCTAATGTGTGTGGAGCATGATCTGTTTCAATAAAATCTATGCGACCTTCTTTTAATAATGATAAAATTACAACAGTTGCACTTAACTGTCTTAATGGAGGATTTACCTTGTACAAAATCCCTCTTTTAGATCCTCCCATCAAAGCTCTATTTAATCTACAATGATGGGGAGTAGCCCCGCAAGTTATTTTTATTCCCCTTTCTTTAGCCTTATCAATTAATTTAACTGATTCTGGAAAAGATGTATGTAATATATGTAAATTTCCAGGAAATCTGTATTCACTTGCAAAATTTATTTGATCCCTAACAGATTCATACTCTGCTTCTGGAGGCCTTGCATCACAATGAGTTTCAGGTTTAGAAGGATTCCAAAGATCATTTTTTAATAAAAATTCTTTTTCACAATGAACTGCTAAAACTCCTTGATAGCCTTCATTTGTTAATATTTGATAAACTTTTTTTTGTTCATCTTCTTCAATAATTCCGAGATTTCCAACAGAGTGTCCTGCAAACATTTTTAACCCAATAACCCCAACAGAATCTCCTTGTTTAGGAAAGAAATCTCTATAAGTTCTAACTGCTTCACGAAGTTGATCTGGATTTGAAGTTAAACCAACATATAACCCATAAAAAACAGGGCTTGCAATTTTTTGAGCATCTATTAATCTTTTTTCTACAAGTTCTCTTGAATTTATTGGAGGACTAGTATTAGGCATATCAAAGATTCCGCTTAAACCAATTTGTTCTGCAACATATAAAGCATGTTCTATAGTTTCTTTATGACTTTGATTCCAATCTCTGCAATGTACATGAGGATCTATCATTTTCATAATTAATTTGATTAAGAATTATTTAAAGATATATGAGAAAAAATACAACAAAATATCATTTTCAACCACAACAATTTTTAAAAGCTATTTTTTTCTATTAAGGGGATGGATTATGGAAAAGAGATTGCAAAAGCAGGTTTGGATATTAATGCGATTAAGTTAAGACCTGATGATCCTTTTACATGGGCTTCTGGATTTAGAATGCCTATTTATAACGATAATCGAATGTTTCTTTTTTTCCCAGAACATAGGAAATTAATTGCAGAAGGTTTTACTGATTTAGTTAAAGATATTCCTTATGAAGTTATTGCTGGAACTTCTACGTCTGGAATTCCTCCTGCAACAACATTGGCTGATTCTTTAGGTAAACCAATGGTTTATGTAAGAGATAAACCAAAAGATCATGGATTAAAAAATCAGATTGAAGGCATAGATGCAGAATCAGATTTACAAGGAAGAAAAGTTATTTTAATTGAAGATTTAATCTCTACAGGTGGAAGCTCTGCAAGAGCTGTCCAAGGCATAAGAGATGCAAGTGGAGATTGCAATTATTGTATTTCAATATTTAATTATGGATTGGATAAAGCAGTTCAAGCATTTGATACTTTAAACCCTAGATGTGAAGTAAGATCTCTTTTAACTTATGAGACATTATTAGAAACTGCTAAAGAAACAGGGTATATTAATGATCAACAAGCTGAAATGCTGGCTGAATGGCGAGCAGACCCTTTTGGATGGGGAGAAAAACACGGCTTTCCAAAAGTAGAGAGATAAAATGGAATTAACAGAAAAAGAACAACAAGCAAGAAAAAGAGTTTGTCTGGCCTTAGATGTACCTACTGTAGATGAAGCATTAAGTCTTGCAGGAGAATTATCAGATTATGTTGGGATGTGTAAAATAGGTAAAGAGCTACATACTGTAGCAGGAAATGAAGGAGTTCCTATTGTAAGAGAAATCTTTGACAGAAAAGGAGCAGCATTTTTGGATTTGAAATATCATGATACTCCTAATACATTTTATGGAGCAGCAAAAGCAAGTGCAGTTCCAGGAGTTTCTTTTTTCAATATACATGTTGCTGGTGGAGAGGAGATGTGTAAGAAAGCTGTTGAAGGAGCTTATGAAGGAGCATAAGCTAAGGGAATAGAAAGACCAGGGGTAATTGGAGTAACAGTTCTAACAAGCTTAGATGACTCTGATTTAGAAGTTCAAGGTTTAGGTGTAAAATATGATGATCTTGTAAGAAGGAGAACAGAACTAGCTAAAAAATGGGGGCTAGATGGAATTGTATGTCCTGCTAAAAAAGCAGGAGGTCTTGAAAAAGAATTTGGTTCTGATTTTATGTATGTTACTCCATGAATCAAATGGGCAGGTGTGCAAAGAGAGGGACAAAAACAATTATATACACCAGATTTAGCAGTTCAAGACTGTTCTAATTCAATTCTTGTAATAGGTGGAGCAATAACAAAGGCAGAAGATAAAAGAGGAACAGCTTATGAAATTTTGCAAGCAATGGCAAAACATCTTTAATTTTTTGGGGTTTTTGGTGTTTTTGAAGACTTAATTAGCTTTTCAAAAGGTTTAATGTATTCCTTGAATGTTTTTGGAAAAGGATTGGCATTATATATATGGAGAAATATAGACTTCAATAAGACCTGCTAGAATTAAAATAACAAGTGATATTGCTAGCAAGATTGCAATATCTCTAATTATGCTTTTTCTTTTTCCAGGATATTTGAAATCTCCTTTCCAGAGAGCAACATAGACAATTCCTCCAGCAATTGCAGTAATAAAGTACGCTAACATTTCAGGTATTCCGTGAATAAAATATTTTGTAAATGCTATTGGAAGTGCAACAAGTCCTAGTGTGTTTTTAGCCAAGTTTCCTATAACTAGGCCCATTACACTTGCATTCCAGACTAAGACATAGATTACTCCTGCACCATAAAAAAAGGCAAAGATAAATGAGATGATCATGACTTTTATGTTGTTTATTAGTATCGACATGTATGGATTTGAGTCTAAGAATGCACCTGTTCCGACTGCGGCTTTTATACCATCAACAGTTAGTTCTTGAAATTCAAAAATGTGTGAAACTTTTTCGGCAGGAAGCGCAAAAGACCATATTGTAAATGACAAGACAAAACCCAAAAATAAAAAAAGTAAGAGTGTTATTAGTTTAGAATGTTCTTTGAGAAGCCACTTTTCTGATTTATAGTTTTCTTCTTTTTCTTCTTCAATTTTGATTGCACTTTGAATTAGGTATAGGCATGAGAAGGTTGTTAGAAAAACAAAAGCGATTGAAGAATATTCTGGAAATACCCATGCTGCAAAGAGAATAGAAATTGTTGAGAAAATTAAACCTAGTAGGAAAATTTCAAATGGTTTCTTTTCAGCTTTTTGCGGATTAAAAAGAATTTTAAACATAACTATTTTTATTAATATAAATTTATAATTGTTTTGTTTAGCTGTAGTAATCTTTATTAATTCTTTATTACAATAATGAACATGTATAAAAAAGAGAAAGGTGTATTAGCTGTTGCTAAAAATGAACTTGTTAAGGAGAAGAGAGATAAAATTATTTTATATTTTTTATTAGTTATAACAATTATTTCAACATCTTTTTTGTTTTTAATTCTGGCATCTAATTTAGTTATGACTGGGTACGCTACTTATTTTGAAGGAAAAGCAGGTTATATACACGAGATTAATTTATATAGGAAGGTTACAACAGATTACTGGGCAGGTAGTTATGGCCTTGCTTTTAGAATAGAAGACTTCGTACAGTTGCTTGATGAAGAGTATATGAGTTCAAATGTTACAAGAATGGATTTATTTTTTGATTGTGTTGAGTCTGGTGCAGAAGGAGGAAATGAAGTTTATGCCACAAATACTACAAGTATAGATTTTGATAATTTGGTTGCTGGAGATCCTGTTGGTGTTGATAGATGGACTGGGTGTAATACTTCTGAATTTGTTGAAAATCTTTCTTCAGTTAGACAGGATTGCGCAGTTAATACGTATACTCAAAATTTGAGTTTTATGGTTGGAACAACCAATATTACTAATGTTCCTGGGTCTTACACTTATCAGTATGATGGGAATCAAGAGACATTTGATTTTGGGCTTCTTCATGATGGAACTAATTATGTTTATGTAACACATATAGAAAATTTGCAGAGTGGTTATGTTGATGGTTATCTTGTTCAGTATCAATTGCTTCTTCCAACACCTCCAGAACAAGAGATTACTTATTACTTTTTTACAGATCCTAATGATGAGTGTCCAGAAGGAGGTATTGGAGAAAATGTTAATTCTACAATGTATGGGTATGTAACAAATAATGCTAGTCAGCCAATAAGTGGCGCTACTGTTAGTGTTGCAGGATATTCTACTACAACAGATGTGAGTGGGTGGTATAATTTAAGTTTTTTAGCTTCAACAGGAGTTCATAATATTTTATCTTATGTGACTGGTTATGATGTTTATTATGATAATATAACAATAAATTTTAGTTTTTATAATATTCCTAAAAATATTACTCTTGAGTATGAAACTCCTGGTCTTAATGCCACTATTTTTCCTGTAGTTTCTGGTTATGTTAGGGATTCTTCTGGTGCTTTTTTAGATAATGTTAGTGTAAGGTTGGGTGATGATAGCTATACTACAAATTCTTCTGGATATTATATTGTATCTCCTAGTCTTGTTGTAGGAGCCCACCCTATAATTGCCATAAAGACAAGTTATGAAAATTATTATTATATCTTAACTTTAATAAACTCTACAAACATTTCTCATAATATTACAATGTTTTCTGCTCAACAACTTTTTGATTATGAGACAGGCCCTTATACTACGCAAAAAGAAGGTGGGGTAGCACAACAAATTGTTGTTCCATCAAGAAAAAGAGGTGAAGATTATTGGATAAGCACAAAAGCTTTGGATGTTGAGGTTAGGAGAAATACTTTTGTTGAGGAAATTGTTAGTATTTATAATTTTAAGGGTGTTGCATTGAATGTTATTTTTGATTTATCAGATAATTTGGAGGATTTTGTAAAACTTGAATCAAATTCTTTGGTTGTTCCTTCCCAATCTTTTGGAGAAATGGTTGTAACTTTTTATGGAACGCGTCCTGTGGGCGTTTATAATGGGACTTTAACCTTATCAGGAGATATAGAAAATGAAATTCCAATTGTTGTAAGAGTTGTTGAAAAGAATTTTCCTGTTGAGGTTTTGTTAGGTGAAATTGACATTTTTAATTATTATGTTGCTCCTGGAGAAGAACTTAGATATAAATTAAATCTCCAAAATTTATTAAGGGATCAGGGGTATCAGTTACTTATTAATGTTAAAGTTAGAGATTTTGATGGAAATATTGTTGTGAGTGATCAGTATGAAGCAGAAATTCTTAACTCTCTTACTCTTTTAAAGACTCTTAAAATTCCTGATGATGCTATTGAAGGAGATTATTTTCTTGATGTAGATATACAGTATTTGAACCTTCTTGCTAATTTAACTGCACCCTTTGAAGTCAGAAGACCTCTTTATCTTTATTCTGTTTTTGGAATTCCTTTGTGGATATTTTTTGCAATGATTGCTTTTATTAGTTTTATATTTTTGAATATGTTTTTGTATAAAGTATATAAAGAAAGGAAAAAGAGATACAGGATTTCACTTGATTATGCAACTTTGCCCAAAGCAGGAGATAGGGTTGCTAAGCTTGGTCTTGTTGCTGAAACTAAGAGACCAGCATATTATGAAATTGATAGGCTTACTACTCACGCAATTGTGTCTGGAGCCACAGGTATGGGCAAGTCTATTTCTGCTCAAGTTCTTATTGAAGAAGCTTTAATGAATAATGTAGCAGTTATTGTTTTTGATCCTACAGCACAGTGGAGCGGAATGCTTAGAAAGTGTACAGATAAAAAAATGATGTCTTATTATCCTAAGTTTGGGCTTAAAGAGACTGATTCACGAGCGTTTAAGGGAAATGTTAAACAAGTAAAAGATGCACGGCAAATAATTGATGTAAGAAAGTATATGAATCCTGGACAAATAATGATTTTTACTCTTAATAAACTTCAACCAAAAGATATTGACGTTTTTGTTGCTAATGTTATTAGAGGCATATTTAAATCTGATCCAAAAGAATCACCTAATTTGAAAATGCTTCTTGTATTTGATGAGGTTCATAGATTGCTTTCTAAATTTGGTGGAAGCGGTGAAGGTTTTTTACAGGTTGAAAGGGCTTGTAGAGAGTTTAGAAAGTGGGGGCTGGGAGTTGTTTTAATTTCCCAAGTATTGGCTGATTTTGTTGGAGAAATTAAGGCAAATATTAATACTGAAGTTCAGACAAGAACAATTGAGGAGGGAGACTTGGGAAGAATTAAAACAAAGTATGGTGAAGAGTATTTAAAATCTTTAGTTAGGGCAGAAGTAGGGGTTTCTATGTTTCAGAATGCAGAGTATAATAGAGGTAAACCATATTTTATTAATTTTAGACCAATTTTACATAATACAAGAAGACTTAGTG
>CAZPVF010000029.1:0-9722 GCA_964589955.1 Candidatus Woesearchaeota archaeon | reverse complement strand
CTAACTAAAATGAAAAACAAAATTTACTCAATTGCAGATGTTATAAAAGAATTAGAAGCAGACAAAAAATCACCGATTGAAACAAAAAATGCATGCATAGGACTATTTGAAGCAGCCCAAACATGGGGAATATTTGCAGACAATCCAAAAGACTCAACACAAATAAAAGAATTAATTACCGCAGGAACAACAACAGTTTTTGATTTAAGTGTATATAACGCTGTAGGAGCATTTAATGTTAGAGCTCTAGCTATAAGCCTAATAGCAAGAAAAATATTTAATGAAAGAATGAGCGCTAGAAAAGCTGAAGAAGTTGACTCAGTTGCTAAAGGCCTAGACTATTTTGGCAATACAGATGTTAAAGATAATCCTCTTGTCTGGATGTTTATTGATGAAGCTCACGAATTCTTACCTCTTCAAGGAAAAACAATTGCAACTGACGCACTAGTTCAAATCCTAAGGGAGGGTCGTCAACCAGGACTTTCACTTGTGTTAGCGACTCAACAACCAGGGCAAATACATAGAGACGTAATGACTCAGTCAGATATTGTAATTTCACATAGAGTAACTTCAGCACCTGATCTTTCTGCACTAAATCAGATAATGCAATCATACCTACTTAATACAATAAAAGGATACATGGATGATCTTCCAAGCCTAAAAGGTTCAGCAATAATTCTCGATGATAATTCTGAAAGAATTTACCCAATGAGAATGAGACCAAGATTTACCTGGCATGGTGGTGAAGCACCAACAGCAGTAAAGAAAATTAAAGAGATTTAATTAAAAATCTAATTCTTGTTTGGTAATAACCTTTATATCTCCAGACAAAATTGGTTTTCCATTCTGAGTACAAACACCTTCTGTGTTATAAATAAATGTTCCTCTCATATTTTTTGGTTCGCCCATTTTATAAATAGTCGTATGAACAGGTCCAATTTCAGGTTCACTATAAGTTTTAACATCAATTCCTCTAAAGACACCCACAGGCACACCCTCACTATTTGTGCCCATTTGTAATAGTGAAGCAGGAATTAAAGAAGTAACTAATGACTTAGGCATTTTTCCATTATTGCTCTTATCTAAAGCACGATAAAAGTAATCTACATCTTTTGTATTAAGTATATAATTAAAATCCCTTCTAGGTGAATTAATAGCTGAAAAACTAGGTCTCTGTGAATTTAAATCAACTATGCAACTAGCAACAAGACTTGAACCATTTTTAGCCTCTAAATAAGCTTTTCCGTCTCTTACCTCCCCACCAAAAACAATTCTATTTCCAGGATATGCAGGAGATTTAAATTTTATGGAATACTTATTCATATCAAAACCATTATCACTAACTAAAGCCTCAAAGTTAGATAAAAGATATATCCCATGCACAGGAGTATCACTAAACCCTTCTTTTTCCGCAATCTTCTTATCTCTATGCATTCTATTATGATCATTAATTATATTTCCAAATACAGGAATTACATCTCTATCAATTGTAATAATTCTTGATTTTAATCCTTCTATCATTAAAACTCTTCAAAATTAGCATATATAAATATAACTATTCTTAATTAATAAAACTTAAAAAATTATTTTTATCTACTAAATATATGAAAGATATATCCTCAGATCTAGTTCTAGACACACTACTAAAAATTATCAGAGATTATAAAAAAGACCAGAATATAACTAAAGACGACCACATAACACAACTTCTTAGCTCACTACAAGTAAGACAAGTTGAAGAAGCTCTAGAAAGAAAATTAGATACTGGAGAAATTAAAACTAACGACAATTTCTGGTACGACACTGATGACTGGCTTCCAGAAGGAGTTACAAAATACAACCCAACTATAGAAAAATTTGCCCAAGATCTACACTATGTAATAAAAAATCCAGCATGGTAGATTTTCACACATAAACTTAAAAACCAAACTAAACAAACAAAATCATAACAACACGTAAAGAGATTTTAATTAGTGGATTAGAATATGCATCAGGAGAAGCAGCAGAAACTCTAACAGACCAAAAATTAATTAGAAAACTTGATATGGATTCTCTAGACACTTTTGAATTAGCATTACAAATCGAAGCATCACTAGAAAAATCTGGATATACTATTCCAGATAAAAAAAATTGAAGAATTCACTGAAAAATACGAAAATATTGAATCAGTTGGAGAATCTCGTCTAAAATACAATTCAACAGTTAAAACAATGCTAGATGATTTCTATCAGCTTTTTGGTAATGTAAAAACAAAATAATATCTAATTTAGTAAAACAAAGTCAATTCTAACTCTTATTTTATATGGGGCAATTTCACCTGCCTTTTTTACTCTTTTTATTTTTATTTTTCTTTTAGCCTTTTCACACTCTGCTTTTACTTTTTCAATAACTTGCTTAGTTTCATCTGCTTTGCAAAAATCATAATAATAAACTTTTGTTCCCTTTTTAGCTAACTTTAAAGTCTCTTTTAGAAATGTATCTTTTAATTGAGGGCGAGGCATAACAATCACATTGAATTTTTCTCCCTTCTTTCGCACAGCAATTTTTTTTATATCTCCATCCCAAAATTCAATTTTGTCTTTAACTTTATTTAATTCTACATTCAATTTAGCATATTTATCAGCAACCCTATTTATTTCATTACTTACTACTCGACTAGCTTTAGAATTTTTTGCTATAACTATACTAAATGGCGCAACACCTGCAAAACCTACAAACACACTTTCTCCCTTTTTTACTAAATTAGCAATCTCTTTACGCTCATTAGAGAGCCTTGGTGAAAAATAAGTTTCATCAATATTAAATCTAAACGCACAATTATTTTCTTTATATTTTACTTCTTTAGTCTTCTCTCCAATTAGATGTTTTAATTCAGGCTTTCTCAAACGCCCTTTAACTTTACCTGTTTTTTCTAAAACTGTTGTAACGTTTTTATTTAATTTTATTATATGTTTAGCTTTTTTCTTTTTTTCAAATAAACTAACACCTTTATCAAAATTAACAATTGCAATATTACCTAACAAATCAAAAGCTACCATAAATTAGTTAATTAAAAATAGAATTTAAACTTTACCAATGCTTTTTACCAACCTTCACTAAGATTCTTTGTAATTTTATTTCCTATTCTTCCAAATTCATCTTCATTTTTTTCTAAATTAGATCTAGCCGCATTTATTGCACTATCTGTCATCTCATTTCTTGCAGCCATTATCTTAACATTAATAACTAATTTCTCAATAAATGTTCTATAGATTTTATTAAATGCAATTATTAAAAATACTAATCCAAGCAATATAAACATCATTATCTGTATTCCTTGATCAATTTCAATTCCATTATAATAACCAAACATAAGTTTGTAAAGTAAAAATGCTAAATATAATATCCAGACCAAAAGCTGCAATAATATTTTAGGAACAGTTGGTGCCTCTAAGAGTCCTGCTGTACCAAGTAAAATTATTCCAAAAGGAATTAACAAACCAAATGTAAAAAACAATGCTGTATAAGAAGTTAGTACTGCAAATAACTCTCCGGGTGCAACATAAGCTGTAGCTAAAAACGCAATTATTATTGCTATAGGCCATCTCAACCAATTAGCTCCTTTACCTGATTGTCTCTTACCGCTTTCTCCACCAAACCAAGGAAATCCTGTAACTCTTAATATAATATAAAAGAGTAACACAAGAAGCATAAATACAAACCACTTAGCAACATTTGTATCTAAATCACCCTGACTCCACTGTGTAAAAAAACTATCAATGTAATAATAATTGCCATCTTCTTGTCTTTGCTGCGCAGGATCTCTTGTAGGTGCAGGAACAGTTTTTACATTTTCAGGTGGTTCTGTAACAATTCCATTAAGATCCCCGCAATTACTTGTCTCACCATCATCACGATCGCCATCAAAATTACATACTAAAACTAACCGGCCATTATTCTTAATTGAAAAATAATAATTTAATTTATCACCATTTATATTCTCTTGAGGATAACTTACATAATCATAATTATTTATATCATCTTCTGCAAGATTTTTTACATTATACATAACATATCCAGAAATACTTGGTCCAATACTGGTTGTCAAAAGAAACATTCCTAATAAAAGAAGTGCAAAAACAAACCAACCATTTACACTCTTCTCTTTAGATTTAGTAACCCTCTTTACTACCCTCTTTTTTCTTGGCATACTAAATAGATGCTTTTTTAATTTATAAATATTTCTCTATTTTATCTTTATAGAATAAATTTATAAAAACATTTATCCTCAATCTATTATGAAAAAGAGTGTGGTCTTTTCAATAGTAGTAATAACTATATTTTTATCAATTATTAATTTAACTAGTGCTGCTGATTTTGTAATTGGTGACATGTTAGAAACATTTGACCCGCAAAGTGTTTTACTAATAACAGTATTTATTATTATGTTTACGGTTTTGTTTTTTATTACATCTAAATTTTTTGGTAAAAAAAGACTTGACGGAACACACGAACCAAACAAAGTAATTGCTGGAGTAATCTCACTTGCAATAGCATTTTTTACAATGTATGGAGCTTACCAGTACGGATTTGGAACTGACACACTGAATCTAGATTTTCAATTATTTAGTGGATTATGGGGAATAATTATTCCAATTATTCTTTTAGCAGGACTAATCTATTTAATTAAAAAAATGAAAATAGAGTCATTATTAGTTGTAGGATTATTCTTTCTTATTATAAGCCTAGTTCCAGACCTAGTATTTGAGCAAGAAGTAATGATGTGGTGGGGAATAATAATTATAATAATGTACTTAATTATAAAATTTCTCTGGTGGCTTATTAATAGAAAAAAGAAAGAAAAAGACCCATATACAGGAAGAGATAAACCGCCAACAACAAAACAAATAATTAAAGACCAAGAAACAAAAAAACATATTGAAAAAATCTATGAAGAAATTAAAAGACTTCAAGAACAATTACAAAAATTATTAGAAAAACAACAACAAGATCCAGGAAACCAAGAAATACTTCAAAAAATTGAAGAAGTTCAAAATAGAATTCAAGAACTTGAAAATAAATTAAAAAATGAAACAAAACACGCATCAACTGGTGGAGGAGCATTTTCAATAGGAAACCAGGTAATAATTAATGCTGGAAAACAAAATGAGCAAAACCAAGAAGTAATTAAAAAAGTAAAAAAGAGATCTTTTGATTTAAACACGCTTAAACAAAAATATGCGCACTATCAATTCCTACTACAACGTTGTAGAATGCAAGACATAAAAAAGGCTAGAAATTATTACAAAACACTTCAAGGATTACTCCAATACGCAGTAAAAAAACACAGAATCTCAGCTGAACACTTTTTATCAAACAGAGTAGCAAGAGTAAACGCAGTAACTCCAATGATGAATTACAGACAACACTTAGGAAAATATATGAAAAACCTAATAAATAGTATAAATAAATACAAAACAAAAATTAATTCAGGAAAACCTTTATCTAATTCAGAAGCACAAGACTACACATATAGAGTAAATCTTTACAAAGAATACTATACTGAAATAGAGAGGCTCCAGAGATAAAACTATTATGGCATTTGAACAATATATTCTATTCGCTGTAGGAATTTTTCTTCTTATTAAAGGCGCTGACTACCTTGTTAAAGGATCTTCAACACTAGCAAGAAAACTAAGAGTTCCAACAATTGTTATTGGACTCACAGTTGTAGCATTTGGTACATCCATGCCAGAATTAATTGTTAATATTATTGCAGCACTAGAAGGATCAACTGAAGTCGCTTTTGGAAATGTTATTGGAAGCAATATTGCAAATATACTTCTAGTTTTAGGTGTAGCAGCAACAGTATACCCAATAAAAGTAGAAAGTTCAACAGTATGGAAACAAATTCCATTCTCAATTCTAGCTGTAGTAGTTCTTTTTGTAGCTTCAAATTATTTACTAATAGATAACATTAACATAACCTCTTTAACAAAAGTTACTGGAATAATTTTCTTATGCTTTTTTGCAATATTTCTCTACTACACATTTGATTTGGCTAAAAAATCTAAAAAGAAAATAGAAAATAAAGAACTCAGCATAAGATTAGATAGAGGACTACTAACAACTTCTGCAATGATTATTGGGGGTGTGGTAGGATTA
This sequence comes from Candidatus Woesearchaeota archaeon, assembly GCA_964589955.1. Classification (GTDB taxonomy): domain Archaea; phylum Nanobdellota; class Nanobdellia; order Pacearchaeales; family GW2011-AR1; genus CAZPVF01. Next base: position 3,578 of record CAZPVF010000029.1, on the reverse strand, counting down.
TTTATTGGAGGTAGATGGGTTGTAGACGGTGCAGTATTTGCAGCACAACAATTAGGATTATCTGAATTTCTAATTTCAGCAACAATAATTGCTATGGGAACATCTCTACCTGAACTAGTAACTGGAATTGCTGCAGCAAAAAAACATGAACCAAGTATGGCAATAGGAAATGTAATAGGATCAAATATATTCAATATCTTTTGGATCCTAGGTATAACCGCTTTAATTGCTCCAATAATAGTTCCACAATTTATCAATATAGATATAATACTTCTTGGTGCAATAAGTATACTTCTCTTAGTTTTATTATATACTGGAAAAAAATATGAATTAGAAAAATGGCAGGGTTGGATATTCATAGCTCTCTATATTGCATATATTGTTTTCTTAGGAATAAGAGGTTAGGCTGCAAACCTTACTCTAGTTTTAACTCCATCTCTTTCTTCTTCTCTAAACTTATATTCTGGAGAGTATTCTTTACATGGACCAGTCCCTTCACTAGTCCTAATTATATCTCTAACTGTTTTATAAATTCCCTGTACACCTAATGTAATCTCATTAACAACTGCTCCAGTAACAAAACCTAAAAATGATCCTGCCATACAAGCAAAGTTTCTTCTAGCACCTTTTGCTGCATGAGTAGCAGTACTCCCTTTTATATGACTATTATCATAACCTCTACCAGTAAATAAAGATTCCACTGGCTGTCCTACATTAGCTAAATAACTTGTTCCGTTATGCCATCCAAATTTAAGTCCATCTAAAAATGATCCTTTTTCCCACTCATTCTCACCAACTTCTTCTCCTTTTGAAAAATCTTTAATATATCTTCCAATTGCTCTAACTAAACTATATCCTCCAGCAATAATAGGCACAGTTAGTGCAAGAGCAGGGTGAGCTGCAGTCCAGAGAAAATAACCAATTCCAAGTCCAGTTCCAGCACCCAAAACATTACCCACAACTCTAGGAATATAACCTGTAGAAAGTTCCATTGGTTCATCATGATCACTATAAACAGCTTTTGCAATTGAATTATATAATGTATCATTACCCCTCTTTTTATCAGCAGGACCAATACCTGCAAATGAATAATCAAAATCAGATATAAGCGCTCCAACAGGATCAGTTACACCAGCTAAGCCATTTGCAAAACCAGATGCTCCTTTTTTTACAACTGTTTCTAATCCTGCCATTTTACCTTATATTTTATAAAAAATCCTAACTTATAAATCTTTCTATATTGTTATTACTAATCAAAAGTAACAAAAAAAGGTGTTGCACAAAAAGCAAGAAGGGAAAAAGAGCTGAACATAAAGTCTTAATATAGTTGAATTTAACCATACTTCAACTAGACAGTTTTTGAAGGCTCTTGGACTTTTCGTTCAAAGTAGATCATTGTTTCTTTTTATGATAAAAATCTAATATTTCAATAGTATCCTTATTCGCATGATAAGTGTAAGATAATCTAAAAGGTTTAATATATAGCTCACGAGTTCCTTTTCTCACGTTTCTCATAGGTTTACCAACGTTAGGATTATCTATCATCTTTTTAATTTGTTTTTTTATTTTTTGTTTTAACAAATCATCTTTAATTTTATTAAAAGTATTTTGAAATTTACAATCATAAATGATCTTTACCATTTTTCTAATTCTTTAAGGAAGTCTTCACTATCCATTTCAATGAAATCCCCTCTTTCATGCTTCTTATAAGCCTCTTCGGTTCTTTTAGCAAATTCTAAATCTTCTTCAAGATTTTTTGAAAAATCCTCTACTTTTTTTAGAATTATTTGGTCTTTGTTTCTAATAACAACTAACTTGTCTCCTTCTTTGAGATCCTTTCTAATATCCAAAGGAATTACAATTTGTCCTTTAGAGCTTACTTTAGTTATATCTATATTTTCCATGGTAAGAAAAATCTTACCAGCTATTTAAATCTATCTATTTTGGACAAATAATCTACCCTCCTTTTATTATGTTAAATATTTCTAAGAAAACAGTACAAATAAACAATTACCTTGTTGTTTATAGTCACTTCAAATATTTTTGAAGTTAAAGTAACCTTTATAAGTTATTTTTTCCTATGTTTGTTATGAGAAAAGAATTAATTTTGGGAATTTCGGCAATAATAGTTGTGGTGGCTTTGATATGGATTTTTTATCCTAATCCTACTGGGCTAGAGAAAGAAGAAGAAACATATGGAGAGTATTATACCACATTTGGATTTTATTCACTATGTGGGGTAGGAGAAGGAAAAGAGTGTGGCATTCCTATCTCTTGTGAAGGAGATTCTATAGATATTATAGGTTATACAAAATGGAATGATATGGAATTAAGGGGGCTTGTTGGAAGTGGGGAAGCTAAAACAGCATTCCAAGTAATTTATTTTGATCAAGATTCACCAAAAAATTGGGAAGAATATTATGATCTAAGAAGTGCTCATTATTTTACCGGAGTAGTAATCAAGGAAGCTGTTGAGACAGATGATTCTTCAACTTCTGCACAAGCATTGAAGGAAAAGTTGAATGCTTTAGGAGCTGCAGAGGATGAACCAATAATAGTAAAAATAAGAAATGCACAAATTGTTGGGGGAGATATGCCCACTAATTATGATTGTAGAAGGGGTGTTAGTTTACAGGCATCATATGAGGATATTACTTTTGAGAAAATACAATAATTTCCAAAACAAACAACCAGATGATTATTTAGTCTGACTTTCCGTTCAAACCTCCAAGAATTCTACTAAAATAGCCACTTCTCATTCAAAAAATAAGCATTATCTATAAATAAATAACTTTTCGTGCAAAGCCACAAAAAAAGATTAAATCTTTTAGAAATAATCACTAATTATTTTAGAATAAAAATAAAAACCTAAAATTGCAACAACAATTAATATTATTCCAATAAGTGAAGACTCGCCAGCACCAAGCTCGCCAATAACATTCCCAGTCATTACAGGACTTATCATATAAATTCCAAACAAAAATATTGGAAAAGTAAAACTAAATAAAAATATTTTAGTATACTTTCTTACTTTTGCTTCTTTCTCTTTTCTTTTTGACTCAGTATCATATATACTCATTCAAAAACCTTACAAAAAAGTAATGACCTCCAATTGCAATTATTATTAGGGCTATTCCTAAAACACTTGTTAGAGTAATTGACATCCCTCCTACAACATGGCCTGTAATACTCGGAGAAATTAGATACACACCAAACAAAAATAAAATAGCTGTAACAATTCCATTAGAAAAAAATTTTGCAATTCTTTTTTTAACCTTATCATTACCTCTCTTAACCATAAATTACTTAGGTAAATCAATTATTTAAACATTGCCTTACATCCACTTATCAAGACCTTTTTGTTTCTTTTTTTCCTTTAAATCTCTTAATTTTTCTAATTGTTTCTCCACTCTCTCGGATGAAAAATCATGCCTTTTAACTAAGATCTCTTTAATTTTTTCTTCGTCTATTTTTCCAAATTTAAATTCCTTATCAGTTACTTTGGGTTTTTTAAACAACTCAAAAATATCTTTCCAATCAAACTGATCTTTTTCAGGCAGACTCTTTATTTGTTCTTC
>CAZPVF010000028.1:0-9828 GCA_964589955.1 Candidatus Woesearchaeota archaeon | reverse complement strand
CACCACCTGCTTTTTTCTCAGTTCGTGAATATAGTGCGTCTATTACCAAAACCTTTACACCAATTTTTCCTATTTCTCTCATTTTTTTATAACTAGGTGGTTTTCCTAAAGTAGGATAATCATCAAATTTTAAATCTAAGCCATAAAAGAATACTCCTTCTTTAGTATGGAGTGCAGGAAAAACACACTGAATTGTTGAGTGTGTAGTGTGAATAAAATCAATTCTGTATTTTTTATTTTTTCCTTTAATAAAATGAGTTGAGTCTGGTTGTACAATTATTTTTTTATTATTTAGAACAATTCCTTCGTCTTCAAGGATCGTGTCAAGAACTTTCATTGTAAAAGGAGTTGCATATATTACTGCATTAGGATATCTATGTGCAATATAAGGTACTCCACCTACATGATCAAGATGAGCGTGCCCAATTATTATTGCTCTTACATTTTTTGTCCATTTTAATTTGTCTAGAATTCTATCATCAGGAATTGCTCCGACTCTTCTTAATCCAGGAATAGTATATTTATGAGTTCCTTCGTCTTGAAGCTCTACAACTCCGGGAATATAAAAGCCTGCATCAAAGATAATAACATCTTCACCTAACTTCACTGCAGTCATATTTTTTCCTACTTCCTCAAATCCTCCAACTGTACAAATTTCCATAATATTACCTAATTTTATAAAATCAAGTAGTAAAAAGGGTTTTTAAAGCCTTTTAGCTTATAATATCTATGCGATCACTACAACCATCACTAAAAGAAAACAAGAGATATTTACTTATCAGAGGAAAAAATTTAAAGAAAAATATTGAGAGTTCTCTACTTAGTCTTGTAGGTGTTTTAGGTTTTTCAAAAGCCTGTCCAACTCCAATAAAGGGAGGAAAAGACTGGGTAATAATTTCGGTTAATAGAGAGGCACTTAATGAAGTTAGAGCTAGTTTTGCTTTATGGGCTGATAAAATTGAAGTTTTACGAGTTTCTGGAACACTTAAAGGTTTGAAGAAGAAATAGACCAAAAACCTTAAAAACCCCTACTAATTCTAAATGTTGAAAGAGAATAAAAGAAAAGGAAAAAATTATCATATTCTCTAAAATTAGAAAATGGACATGTCAATAGATATGCAACATCAAGCAATGGGTTATGACAGGACTGCGACAATGTTTAGCCCCGAAGGACATTTACTTCAGGTTGAATATGCAGAAAAAACTGTTAGACTCGGAAGCTCAAGTATTGGAATGGTTTGTACAGACGGAGTATTTATAATTGCTGATAAGCGTGTTGAAGACAAACTAATTGTAGCAAATTCTGCAAGTAAAATATATGAAATTGATAAGCACTTAATCGCAAGTGTTGCAGGAATTATATCTGATTCAAGAGTTTTAATAGAAAAAGCTCAAGTTTTGGCCCAACAACATAGAGTAACATATGATTCTGAAATTGAACCAGAACTAGTTGTTAAGGAATTATCAAACATAAAGCAGCAATTTACACAGTATGGTGGAGCAAGACCTTTTGGAGTATCTTTAATGATTGCTGGGATAAATAGTAAAAAACCTGAACTTTTCACCAGTGATGTTACTGGAAACTACTTTCATTACTATGCAAATGCGATTGGTGAAAAAGATAAAGAAATTAAAGAAAAATTAAGAGAAAAATATACTCAAAACCTAAATATTAAAAAAGGAGTAAAGTTAGCAATAGAAATATTAAAGAGTGTGAAAGGTAAAACTTTTGACATAACAAAGTTTGAATTAGGTTATATTAAGTCAGATACAGGAATTTTAGTTAGAGTAGAAGAAGAGGAAATTAATAACATTATAAAATGACTAACACATTAGCAAGAATAAAGAAACTAGGGAAAAATTTTGAAATTATAGTTGATCTTGATAACGCCCTAGATTTTAAGAAAGGAAAAATTCAAAGTATTGAAGCTGAAGGAGATAAAATATTTACAGATTCTAAAAAAGGCCATGTTGCAAGCCCTAATGATTTAAAAGAAGCTTTTGGTAGTAGTGATGTAGTAGAGATTGCACAAAAAATTGTTAAAGAGGGCGAGGTTCAACTTACCCAAGAACATAGAGATGAGTCTAAAAAACAAAAAGTAAAACAAGTTGTTGATTTTTTAGTAAATAATGCTATTGATCCACAAAGTGGAAATCCACATACACCAGATAGAATAAAGTCTTCACTAACACAAGCAGGAGTAAATATCAAAGATATTCCTATTGATAAACAGATTAATGAAATAATTACGTCTTTAAGTAAAGTATTGCCTATAAAAATTGAAACTAAAAAAATAAAAATTGTTGTTCCTGCAATCCATACTGGAAAAGTCTACGGAATCATAACACAGTATAAAGAACAAGAAAAATGGTTAGACAACGGTGATTTAGAAGTTATTGTAAGTGTTCCTGCTGGAATTGTGATGGATTTTTATGATAAATTAAATGGTGTTACACACGGTGCAGCACTAACTGAGGAAATTAAAAATGAGTGAGCGAAAAATAGTTGTTCCTGGTGAAGTAATAGTTAAGGGTAATGACTTTTTGCCTGGAGAAGGAACACAAAAAAATGGTGAAGAGATTATTGCGCAAAGATACGGTCTAGCTGAAGAGCAAAATAAACTCGTGAAAGTGATTCCACTATCAGGACCTTATATGCCAAGAAGAGGGAATGTTGTTATAGGAAAAGTTGAAAATATTACGTTTAATGGTTGGTTACTTGATATTGGTGCAGCAGATAGTGCTTTTTTGAGTTTGACTGAAGTTCCAAGATATGTTAATAAAGATGGGCTTGATGAAGTAATGGATTTTGGAGACATGGTTGTAGCTAAAATTTGGACTGCTAACAAAAGAGGAATAGATTTAACAATTAAAGGAAGAGGATTAGGAAAAATTGAGGAAGGAATAATTTTTAAAATAAATCCAAATAAAGTTCCTAGAGTCATTGGTAAAGAAGGAAGTATGATAAAAATGATAAAAGATGAGACTGGATGTAATATTACAGTTGGCCAGAACGGATATATTTGGATAAAAGGAGATAATGTTGAAGGAGAATTATTTGCAAAGAGAGCAATTAATTTTGTTAGTGAAAAATCATTTATATCAGGTCTTACTGACGAAATGAAATCATGGTTTGAAAAAAATGGAGGAAAAAATAAATAAAATGACAAATCCATCAGAATTATATAATAAAGATTGTCCTGATTTTGAAACTTGTAAAAGAGGTCAAGAAGGAAGATGTGTAGAAAATTGGGCAATTTGTAGTAGTTACGTAGAGAGACATGTTAATAAAATAAAAACTACAGGAAGAAATTACCAAATAGGAAGAGAAAAAGAAAAGCCGGATTTTAATGATGAAAGAGCAGAAAAAATATTCAAAATAAGTTCTAGAGGAGGACTCCAACTATAAAATGCCTAAAGAATTCAAAAGACTGGATGGAAGAAAACCTGATGAAATTAGAAAAATGGATGCAAAAGTAGGAATCATCCCAAATGCTAATGGAAGTGCAATGTTTAGAACAGGAAAAACTGTAGCAATTGCTGCTGTATATGGACCTAAAGAACACCATCCCAGAAACCAGAGAAATGCTGAAAAGGGAACTTTAAGATGCACATATAATATGCTTAGCTTTTCGGTAACTGAGAGAATTAGACCAGGACCTAATAGAAGAGCAACTGAAATAAGTAAAATTATTGAGTGGGCACTTGAACCTGTTGTAATGCTTGATAAATATCCTAATATGGTTATTGATATTCATATCCATATGACTCAAGCAGATGCTGGAACACGTTGTGCAGGAATAAATGCTGCTACAATGGCACTAGCACATGCAGGAATTCCAATGAAATCGCTTGTCTCAAGTATTGCGTGCGGAAAACTAGACAAAGAATTAGTTGTAGATTTAAGTAAAAAAGAAGAAGATTTTGAAAAGGGTGAAGGACCTACAGACATTCCAATAACAATGACTCCTGATGGAAAAATTACACACATACAACTTGACGGAAAAATAAATAAAGATCAACTTAAAGAAATAATTAAAATGGCAACAAAAGCAACTAAAAAAATTCACGAAGTGCAGATGAAAGCACTAAAGGAGACCGGAGAATAAAGATGGAAACGCCAAAATTAACAGCAAATAGAATAAAGTCATATTTAGAACAAGGGAAAAGATTTGATAATAGAAAATTGGATGAATTTAGAGAAATAACAATTGAGACTAATGTATCTGAGAATGCAGAAGGATCAGCAAGAGTAAAATTAGGCAATACTGAAGTTTTAGTTGGAGTTAAAATGGATGTAGGAGAACCATATCCAGATTCTCCAGATAAAGGAAATTTAATGGTTACTGCTGAACTATTGCCACTAAGCTCACCAAGATTTGAAAATGGGCCACCAAAATTTCCTGCTATTGAGTTAGGTAGAATTTTAGATAGGTGTGTGAGAGAGAGTAAATTTATTGATGTAGAAAAATTATGCATTAAAGAAGGTGAGAAAGTCTGGACAGTATTTATTGATGTTTACTCAATTAATGATGATGGAAATCTACTTGATGCTGCAGGTTTGGGCATTATTGCTGCACTAAAAACAACTAAAATTCCAAAGTATGATGAAAAGGCTGAAAAAGTTTTATATGGAGAACTAACAAATAAGAGTATTCCTTTGGCAAAATACACTCCAATTTCAGTAACATACCATAAAATAGGAAAACATATTATTGTTGATCCGACTAGAGAAGAGGAAGACATAAGTGAAGCTAGAGTAACAATAGGAAGTTATGATGGAAATATTAGCTCAATGCAAAAAGGAGAAGTTAGTGAGCTTGAGATAAAAGAATTTGAAAAAATACTAGATTTAAATGAAAAAACTTATAAAGATATTTTTAAAAAGATAGAAAAGCAAATAAAATAGTATGAAAACCCAAAACTTTACAAAATATGAGCGTGCAAGAATTCTCGGAGCAAGGGCACTGCAAATTGCTATGAATGCGCCACTTTTAATAAAAATAAAACCAGAAGATTTAGAAAAAATAAAATTTAATGCAATAAAAATTGCTGAAGTAGAGCTTGATAGTGGAATATTGCCCATTTCAATAAAAAAACCTTTTCCAGGAAAAAAAGAAGAGATACTAAAAAGAGCTAAAAAAGTCAAAGTAAGTGATGAAAAAATTGAGGAAATGGAAGCAGCTGAAGAAGAAGAAATAGCTAAAGAAGGTGACATTATGAAACTTGCTAATCCAGATGATGAAAACGAAGGCGAAGAAAGTGATGATAATGAGTAAATTCTAAAATAATATTTTTTCTATAAAAAAGGTTATAAAGGAATCAAACTTTGTAATTTGACCATGATTATAAAGAGTGTGCATGCTAAATCTATTCTTGACTCAAGAAAAGAAAAAACTATTGAAGTTACAATAAAAACTAATGCTGGAAATTTTAAAGCTAGTTCTCCTACAGGAAAATCTACAGGAAAATTTGAGGTTAAACCTTACAAGAAAAATTTAGAATCAGATATTTTAACAATCAAGAAATTTAAGGATTATTTTTCTGAGGAAATTATAGAGAACTTTGATGATTTAAGAAGAATAGAAGATATTCTAGACGGCCATGTAGGAGGAAATATTATTTTAGCAATAGAGTATGCAACACTAAAAGCTTTAGCAACAGAAACAAAAAAAGAAGTATGGCAACTAATCAACCCTCAAGCAGATAAATTTCCCAGGTTAGTGGGAAATTGTATTGGAGGAAGTGTGCATAGCAAAGGCATAGAAAAAAGGCCTGATTTTCAAGAATTCTTACTTATACCAAAAACAAAAACTGTAAAAGAAGCATTTGACTTAAATAAAAAAACTCAAGAAAGATTAGAATTTGATTTAAAAGAAAAAGATGATAAATTTAAATCAAAAAAAAATGATGAAAATGCTTGGAGAGTTAGCCTAAATGACAAAGAAGTTCTAGATATATTAAAAAAAATAGATATTCCCTTAGGATTGGATATTGCGGCATCAAATTTTTATAAAAGAAAAAAATATAATTATTTAAATCCGCGATTACAAAGAACATCTGAAGAACAACTTAATTACTTATTAAATCTAGTTAAAAATTATAAATTATCTTATATTGAAGATGCTTTTGAAGAGAATGATTTTGATTTTCATGCAAAACTATTAGAAAAAGTAAAAAACTGCCTTATTGTTGGTGATGATTTAACAGTTACTAATTCAAAGAGATTAAAAAAAGCCATTGAAAAAAAAGCTATTAATGCAATTATAATAAAACCTAATCAGTGTGGGTCATTAATTGAAGTAAAAAGAGTTGTTGAAATTTGTAAAAAAAATAATATAAAGATGATTTTTTCTCATAGAAGTGGAGCTACTGATGAAGACGTTTTAGCAGATATTGCATTCGGGTTTGGGGCAGACTTTTTAAAATCTGGAATTGAAGGAAAAAAGCGTGCAGCTAAAATTAGAAGAATGATTGAAATTGAAAAAAACTTCAAACAAAATTGAATTAAACGCGTGATTTATAAACAATTTATTCTTAATATAATTATGAAAACATCAATTATGATAATGCTAATAACGCTAATGATTTTTCCACTAGTTAGTGCTTTACCTGGCCCTCCTTGTAATTATGAAAAAATTAAAGAAATTTCCAATTTTATAATAAAAGGAGAGGTTGTAGAAGTTAAGATACTGGATGAGTGGACACATGAAGTTGATGAATTTTATACCAAATTTGCTTCAGTTCAAATAAAAATAAAAGTTACAGAAGTTGTGAAAGGTGAGAAAAACATTGGAGATGAAGTTGTTTTTGGTTATGAAACTATATTAGAAGATACTGGAGGATGGGCAGGAGGAATATATTATAATCTTTATGAAGTAGGAGATTTTGTTGAATATAGAGATATTAGTGAATTACCTATGATAGATGATAATTTTTGTGTTCCATTTAAATTAAAGGGTACTGAGATTAACAAAATAGATCCTAATACGGACCCAAACACAGGTCCAATAGATCCGGAACCTATAAATAATGATTGGATATATTATTGTATTGGAGCTGCTATAATTGGATTAGTAATCATTGTTATAGTATCAAAGATAAGAGATTAATAAAAAAAGGTAATCTTTTTAAACTAATTCTTAATAGAATTCTTATGGTTGATGAAAAACCTGAAACTAAAAAAGAAATAATTGAAGATATTGAAGAATCTGGAGTTGCAGAAAAACAAGCAAAAGCTGAAGAAATTCTAGATGAAAAAGCTACAAAGGACTTTGAAAAGAAAGCTGAAAAAGAATCAAAAGAAACAGAGAATAAAGAAAAGCCTGAAAAACCTAGTAAGGATGATATTGAAGCTAAAAAAAAGGCTCTCTTAGAAAAAGCTGTAAAATTAAAAGGCAAAGTTGATGAAACAAAAACCGAAGATCTAAAAGAAAAAGTTAAGACTAAGAAAAAAACAGATATGCTTATTACTCTTGAAGAGTATGTTAAAGCTGGAATTTATCTTGGAACACGTGTCGTTACACCAGACATGAGGCCAAATGTTTATAGAAGAAGAGCAGATGGACTTGCAATATTTAATACTGACCTAATTGATGAAAAATTAAAAGAAGGGATTGAATATTTATCTAAATTTAATCCTGAAGATACAATTTTAGTTTGTAAAAGACAAGCAGGATGGAAACCTGCAAAAATGTTTTCCCAAATTACAGGAATAAAAGTTTTTACAAAAAAATATCCTGCAGGAATATTAACAAATGTACAGTTACCAGATTTTTTTGAAAATGAACTAACAATAATTACTGATCACTGGCTTGACAAAAACGCACTTAATGACACACTAAAAGTTCATAAAAATGTCTTAATGATTTGTGACACTAATAACTTTAGTAAGGGGGCTGATCAGATAATTATTGGAAACAACAAATCAGCTAAAAGCTTGGGGCTGATATTTTATCTTCTTTGTAAAGGATACTGTAAAGCTAGAAAAACAAAAGCAGATATTCCTGATTTAGAGTACTGGACAGGTGAAAAAGAGTTATAACCAACTTAAAATGAAATCACTTACTAGTAAAATTGGAGCAAGACTAATTATGCCAATAGTTCTATTGACTATGTTTATTGCTAGCTGTGCTCCAGCATACACGACTAAAAAGGAGGGAAAACCGACAAAAAAAATTGGGCAGGGAGTAAAACTTGTTGGAGAAGGGACAGGTGAAATTATTACTGAAGCTTATGAGTGGTTTGAAAATAGAATTGAAGATGCTACAAAATACGGAAAAAAACAAGTAGTTAAAGGAGCAAGATATATTATTAATAATTGGGATGATTCTACAAATATAAGAATATTTAGATATGTGCCACATAAAAATTATAATCCTGAAATTAAAACTGATTCTACTTCTAAAAGATAATAGTTGAACATAACTTTTATAAACTATATATTTGTAATGGTTTTCAATCAAAATGGTGAAATATAATGAAAAAAACGCTAGTGTAAAAGAAAATTATATTAATAAATACGTAACTAACGCTAGATCTAAAGTATTAATGTATTCTACTTTATTTGTTGTTGTTAGTGCAGAAATGCTTAATGAGATAGGCTTTTCAAGCATTGAAAAATTAGTGGGTTAATTCTCTTTTTTTATAATTTCATTAATAACCAACCTTTTTTATCCTTACCATAATCTGTTTTTATTAGTGCGTATTTTCCTTTAAGTTTTTTTCCTTGAAGAATAAAGACTATTTTTCTAGATGTTTTTTCAACTAATTTATAATTTCCATTATCCCATATTTTTACTTTTCCTTTTCCATAACCCTCCTCTATTGTGCCCTGAAATTTAGCATAATTTAGGTCGTGATCAGCTACCTCAATAGCTAACCTTTTCTCTCCTTTTCCTTGAGGAGGTGTCTTTGGAACAGCCCAACTCCTAAGCTTTCCACCACTCTCTAATCTAAAGTCCCAGTGTAGGTTTCTTGCATGATGCTCGTGAATAACAAATATTGGCATAAGTTAGTAAAGGATTTACTATTTATAAGAATTATCGTCGGAAAATACTTAATTTAGTATAGAAACATTTATAAACTAAATAAATGTGTTTCATATTAACTAAGATGAGTACCTTAATATTGCGTAACAGGTATAAGTTTCATATTCCATACGTTAAGGTATGATGTATGTAGTGACAATCATCTAGTTGTAGTTCTATTATGATTATATGACCAATTAAATAGGTTAAGTAGCCAATAGTTAGGAGAAAGATTCGAAAGAATCAATGAGTGTAGTGATTTGTTTATCTTTCAAACAAATTGCGCCGAGATTATCTATGATAATCAATGAGGTTGAAATCCAGTTGATCCTGCTGGCGGCTGCGGCTCTCTGGTTTGCGCTTAGACATGCAAGTCTTTTTGGTTTCTTTTGAAATTGAAGGGCAAACTGCTCAGTAACACGTAGCTAACCTACCCTTAAGTCAGGGATAACCTCGGGAAACTGAGGCTAATACCTGATAGGAGACGTGCCCTGGAATGACTCGTCTTTTAAACTCGTGCTTAAGGATGGGGCTGCGGCGGATTAGTTTGTTGGCGGGGTAATGGCCCACCAAGACGATGATCCGTAAGGGCTCTTAGCGGAGAAGCCCTGAGAGGGAATCTGAGATACTATTCCCAGCCCTACGGGGTGCAGCAGTTAAGAATAATCTACAATGCGCGCAAGCGTGATAGTTTGAGCCAGAGTGCTTTTCTATGAAAAGCTTTTGTCAAATGTAAAAAGTTTGACGAATAAGGACTGGGTAAGACTAGTGCCAGCCGCCGCGGTAATACTAGCGGTCC
>CAZPVF010000027.1:0-10350 GCA_964589955.1 Candidatus Woesearchaeota archaeon | reverse complement strand
TATCTTATTTGTTAATTTATAGTTATCCTAATAAAAGGCATAACAAGGCGCCTTGTCTATCAAGGAAGTATAGTAATGAAAGGAGGTTTTAAATAAAGAAATAATGAGAAAACTAACATTAGGTATTTTAATGTTAGGAGCTATGTTACTCTTAGTAGGAAGTGTTAGTGCTCTTGAGGATGATTGTACAGTAAATGTGCTTAGTCCTGAAGAAGGAGAATGGTACACAAATACTATAGACATAGAATGGAGTTATAGTGGAACATGTGATCTAATTGATCAAGAAGTATACTATAAAGAAGGCTCTTGTGAATCTGATTTTATCTCAATTGATGAAATAGATAACACATACCAAAGAGAAGTTTCATGGGATGCTCCTAGTGAAGGAACATACTGTATATGTGTTAATGGTCAAAGGCTTGGACCAGATGTTTTAGGATGCTCTGGAGAGTTTGATGTTGATCTGACTCCCCCAGAAGCTGATGCAAATGGTCCTTATGAATGTGACGAAGGAGATTCTGTTACTTTTGACGGATCAGACTCAGTAGATTTAGAGAGTGGAATTGATACATGGGAATGGTTTGTTGATGGAGACTCTGTAGGATTTGGAGAGACTTTTGAGTATGACTGTGAGGATGGAGATATGCTACTTGATGTAGAATTAGTTGTAACTGACAATGTTGGTTTAACTGATAGTGATTCTACAGAAGTAGAAATCAATAATTTAGATCCGTGGGACTGCTCAATTATTGCTGATCACTCAGATGTTGCATTAGGTTTTCCTGTGGAGTTTTCTGGATATGCTGAAGATGTAGATGCAGATATACCTCTAGATTTTTACTGGGACTTTAATGATTCAACAGCTGATATAGGAATGGATGTTGTTCACACTTTTGAAGTTGCTGGAATGCATGAAATCATGTTAACAGTAATGGATAAGGATGGTGGAGAGACAACCTGCTCTATTATGGTAGATGTAGTTGAACCTATTTTACTAGATAATCAAGAAGTTGCTGCTTATTACCCATTAATGGCAGATTTTGGTGAAGATGCGGGTTCAAATTACGGACATAGAGGATCATTTGTGACTGGTCTATCTGGAATGGATCATACAGATTGTGAAGTTTTAGTTGGTCCTGAAAACTTGGCTAGTGCATCTCTAACTGACGGAGAGTGTGTAGTTGTTTGGGATAATGATGAAATTGCACATCCTATGATAAGTGCTAATCCTACAAATGATGAACAAGGAGACCATACTGTAGTAATAAGAGTAGAAAATGATGATGAAGAATATGCATACTTTGCATTTACTATAACTGTTTACTCTTGGATAATAGACTTAGAAGAAGGATGGAATCTAGTTTCTATTCCATACATACCAGATGACACAAGCATTGAATCTGTTATTCTAGACCAACTTGGAGATGAAGGACAAGGTATTTTACCTGGAGGATATGAATATGTTGTTTGGTCTTATCAATTTGACCCTTGTTTTGAGTGTGGTCCTGACAGCAACTGGCTTAAGAGTAGAGCAACAGGTTATGGTGATCTAGATACTGTTGTTCCAGGACATGCTTACTTTATAAAGACTGATGGAGTTGGAAAACTTCGAGGATTTGGAACACAAATCGCTCAAACAGGAGAATTTCCTGGTATGCCACCAGAAGTTGAACTTCCAACAAATAATTGGGCTTTAATAGGTAGATATGGTATTCTTGGAAATAATAAGTATCATTATCCTGGTGAGACTTGCTGGGATGCAGGAGCTATAAAAAAGAGTACTGCATTAGAAAGCTTGTCAAAATTAGATAATGAGTTGCATGTTTACGAGATTACTGAAGATGCTCATCTTGATGAAGTATACTATCTTTGGAACAATATGGGATATTGGTTATGGATAGAAGACGAAGCTCAAAACAATGCTGAAAGCGAAACATACGCTCCTTTAGACAAATACTATAGAGAAGATCTTGACTGTGAAAGTTCTTGTCTTAGTGATTGTCAGTTAGCTTAAAATTTATTTTTTATTTTTCACTTTTTCTTTTTTTATTTATTTTTTTCATCAATTAGAAGTAGCACTAAAATCTATATTACCGACGACAACAATGTTTTTAAAGAAAACGGAGTTGAAATAATTATGAAAAGAAGTTTATTAATACTATCTACTTTAATCATTTTAAACATAGTATTTGTAGTTTCTGTACCAAGTCTTCCACATGTTTTTATTGGAACAGTTACATATTCAGAAGATCCTGGTATGTCTTTAGAAGGATATGATATCAGTGCGTCAGTAGGAAATTATGGATTGGGAATAATCGGAAAGGTTGAAGCTGGTAATGCAATTGAAGCAGTAGTAGATCCTCAAGGAAGAACTGGAGAGATTACATTTTATATTGGAGGCTCAGCTGCAACACCTAAAGAAAACTATGAGTGGGGAGGCCATACAGAAAATTTAGAATTAACAATTAATGAAGAACCAACTAATGCTTTATGTGGAAATGGAATACAAGAGCCTGGGGAACAGTGTGATGAAATAGATTTGGGAATTGGAAATTGTGAAAATGTTTTGGGAATCATTGGTGCAACTGGAGACTTATCATGTACAGAATTTTGCACCTTTGATTATTCAAACTGTACTGCTCCATACTGTGGAGACGGTGTTTGTAATAATGGAGAAACATGTTCTAGTTGTCCAGGAGATTGTGGAACTTGTCAGTCTTCATCAAGTGGTTCATCATCAAGTAGCGGATCATCAAGTTCTAGCTCCTCTTCTTCATCAAGTAGTTCTAGTGGATCAGGAGACAATGTTATTATTCTAGGAACAGACAACAATGAAGATAATGAAGATGAAATGGAATTACTAGGATTTAGTGAGATTGATAAACAACAAACTCTTGGACCAACAAATGAAGGAAATATAGGTGCTAAAAATAGTTTTTTTAGTGGTGATGGTGGCAAAATATTAATAGTTTTGATTGTTGTTATTTTAGTAATAATACTTGTAATTTTAAATAATAAATTACAACAAAAAAAGAGAGTTGAAAAAGCTGTATCAGAAATTAACACTAAAGAAAAAAAGGTGAAAAATAAGCCTAAAAAATGAGTAGAAAATACATAATGCTACTTGGAACAATTTTTCTAATTGGGTTTATTAGTGCTTGTCATTGTGGGGATGGCAAAATAAACCAAGTTGGTGAAGAGTGTGATTGGGGTTATTTAAATGGTATTGGGTGTTCTCCAGAATATGGAGAAAATTGTACATATTGCTCAATTGACTGTAAATTAGTAGAAATTGTAGGGCCGTATTGTGGAGACTTTGAACGTCAACTGAATTTTGGTGAGCAATGTGATTGGGGAGAATATAATTCTAATACTGATTGTGTTCCAGATTATGGTGGAGAGTGCGGATACTGTAATACAAAATGCCTTTGGATAAGATTATTTGGAAATTATTGCGGAGATGGAATATTTGACCCTCTTTTTGAGGAGTGTGATGGTGGAGATGATTGCGATAAAGAATGCAAGATAATAGAAGATGACTGTGATGTAGAGATAGATTATGATTGTGACGAAGTTCCTAATGAAGAAGATAACTGCAAATTTGTTTTTAATCCACTTCAAGAGGATGCAGATAAAGATGGTAAAGGAGACGTTTGTGATTTTACTCCAAACGGTTTTTGTGGGGACTTAATTTGTAATGGAAATGAAGATTGTATTATTTGCCCAATAGATTGTGGATCATGTGATGATGGGCCATTTTGTGGAAACTGGATAATTGAAGAGGGTGAGGAGTGTGATGATGGAAATAATTATAATGGTGATGGGTGTAGTGCAAATTGCATGTGTGAAGATTGTGATGATGAAGGTTTTTGCGGAGACGGAATAATTCAGACTGGTGAGGAGTGTGATGATGGAAATAATTATAATGGTGATGGATGCTCAGCAAGCTGTAAAATTGAAGATTATGATTGGGATGAAAACGAAACAGATGATAATGAAACAGACCCAATTGATCCTGGTGCTGTGTGTGGAAATTTTATTTTAGAATTAGGTGAGGAGTGTGATGATGGATTAGATAATGGAAAAAAATGTGATAATGATAATAGGGATTGTGAATACTGTAGTACAAGATGCACAATTGTTGAAAGAAAAGAGGGCAAAGATTCAGACGATGATGAAGATGATGAACATAGATTAATTTCATATACTAGATACTGTGAGCCAAATTGGGTATGTACTGAATGGAGTGAGTGTTTTAAGAATACTCGATTTAGAGAGTGTGAAGATACTAATAAATGTGGTACAGATGTTAATAAACCTCTAACTGAATCACCTTGTTTAATTGAACCTGTAAAAATTAATGAAGACAACAAAAGTAGTGGTCCTGGAGCAGTTGGACTTATAGTTTTATTAATAATTTCTTTAGGAATAATTAGTATTTTAACTTGGATTGTTAATAGATAAAAATTTTTATTAGGTGTTTTAATGAAAAAAATTACATAATTTACTATATTTTAGGAATAATTGCTTTGGTTTTTTTATTAAAACTTTCTTTTTTAGGCCACTATTTTAGTGGACATGCTGTAATATTAACTGCTTTGGGTCTGTCTATTTTATTTTTTTATGGTTTTAAATCTGCAACATTTATAATCTCACTAACAATTTCTGTACTTTATTTGTATGATTTAACAAGATTGCATAGTTCAATAGGAATAGGCTAGACTTATCTAGAAATTGTTTTAGGAATTATTATAGGAGCAATCTTAACAATTATTATCTATTTGATTAACATTGCTAAAACAAAAAATATTAGATAAACTACTTTTTCCACAATAATCCTAGTGCACTAAAAATAATAACAGGAACTGCTAGTTCTGGATTTATTCCAAATATGATTATTCCAATTATCATTGCAATAAGGCCTAGAAGTGTTGAAGCAATAAACTTCTTATGGCTTTTTCCACCAGCTATAAGATAAATCATTGGAAAAGACAGTGTTACAGAAAGACCTCCTGCAATTATTGACATATCGACTAAGTCTCTAAATAACATTGTTATAATCAAGACAAACAAAATTAAAACTCCAAGAGATAATCTTAGCCTTGTAATATTATTTCCTTTTTTTCCAATTGCATAGTGAGATGAAATAGCATATACATTTGTATCAATTGAACTCATAATTCCTGCAAAAAACAAAACTATTGCAAAAGGTAAGAAATATTCTGGAAGAAAATTCTTTAGAGCGCTTGTAAAAACTAGCCCAGAATCTGTTCCTGGTGCATGTGTTGCCATAAAAAGTCCAATTGTTAGTAATAAAAAACATACAATAATTATTGGAAAGAGTGAGTAAAGCATTGATTTCTTTATTACAAATCTATTTTTTGCTGCAAAAACAAGTTGGTACATATTAGAGTAAGAAAATAAAGAGAGCATACCAAATATAAAAAAACTTACTGCAGTCATTAAATTCACACCAGTTGTGTCTGCACCAATAATAGAGGCTACACTTGTTCCGCTAACTATTCCGTATGTTACAAGAGCTAAAAGTACTATAATAACAAATGCTTGAATAGCATCAGTTAGTAAAATTGCTCTAAACCCTGCTAAAATAATATAAGCTAGCACAACAAACACAGTCAAAAATACTGCACTTTCATAACTCATAAGACCAAACTCTGTAATTATTTTTGCTCCACCAATTGTTCCTACAATAGTCCAGGCAATAAGCATAATATTTGCTACCCAATTTGCTAAGTTTGCTGCTAATTTATTTTGAGTTTTTGAGTAAACTATATCTCCAATTTTATAAAATCTTTTTTGTTTTGATTCTGGATTAATTCTAGGACCTGCCCAGAGACCAAATAGCAAAAATCCTCCAAACATACCTAAAAGCATTGCAAAAACTCCAAATCCGTACTCATATGAAAATCCTGTATATGTAATAAAATACCCTGCACCAATATATGCAGCAAAATTAGATAGTAATAACTGCCAGGTTCCTCTATTTCTTCCAGCAATAAGAAAGTCTTCTTTATTTTGCCTTCTTGAAAGTAAGTAAGAAACTATAATAAGCACTGCTATGTATGCTACTAAGTAAATGTATAATGCTTCCATTTAAAAAAACTAACAAAAGATATAAAAAGATTTATACCGATATATGATGGTATGTGGATAGCAAAATTTCGGTTTTACACTAAAGAAATGCTTTTTGGTAAAATTGCTAAAAAGTACAAAGTAGTCTTAACTGGATATCCCATATATTGTTATGAAAAGGGTAATATTTCTTATTTAAATTTTATTGGAACTGCAAAAGGAGAAAATGCTAAGTTAGCATTTAATGAATTAAAGAAAAATAAAAATGTAATAAGACTAGAAGAACAAAATAATTTTAGTAATCTATATATTAAAGAACCAAAAAAATATGCTCCATTTTATAGTCCTTATTTTATTCACTTAACGCCAACAATTGTTGATGAAACAGGACTTTATCATTTTCATATAGGAAGCTCAGATAGAAAAGAATTAGAAAAACTACTCTCAATGCTTGATAAGGAGTATGATTTTAAACTATTAAGCTTAAAAGAAGAAAAAATTAGCAAGATATCAATAATGGGAACTCAACCAAATCTCACTAATAAGCAAAAGGCTGCTTATGAACTTGCTACTAGTAAAGGTTATTATGACTATCCAAAAAAAATTGATTTAAAAAAACTAGCTAAATTATCTGAAGTATCATATGCTACATTTCAACAACACCTAAAATATGCAGAGAAAAAAATAAGCAGATTTTTTGTTACAAACCCACAACAGTTAAGCTTTTAAATCCTTTATTTCTCAATTATTTGTAGACTAGGCTGGCGGGTTAGTCCTCCGCCCTTGTGTTAAACGGACTTTAGAGCAAGCTGCAAGGAGGGTGTGAGAGAAGTGTCAAAGTCGTCTCTATTCAGACGTTGACGTTTTGTCCGCTTTGATCTTGCATTTGCGAACTGGGTCAGACCTTGATCGGAGCAGCCCTAAACATTTGTTAAGGTGCTTAGCGGGTCGCAGAACTGAGAATGAACAGAGGTAGCGGTTTTGGTGTTTTTCAAGCTAACCTCCGAGTCTGCATAAAATCGAGAGATTACCTTAGTACGCTCGCCGACGCAGTCGCTTCGCATGAAGCAAACACTCCGAGTCTGCACTAAAAAGAGTTCTAAAAATAAAATGGGATTAAAAAGTAAACTAGGAGAAAATGTTGGAGTAGTTATTGTAGATATGCAAGCATATTATCTTGAAGATTTTTCTAGTTCTAATTCAATTAAAGAATCCCAGATTTTGAGGTTTCTTAATAAAGGTGCAAAAAAAATGATTAGATACCAACAAAAAATTATAGGACAGTGTGCAAATGAAAATGTCTCTCTTTATCTTATAAGAGACATAACTCAAAAAGACCCAATAAATCCTATTGTTAGTTCTTCCATGCTTGTTTCAAGAAACTATCTCATAGATAAAGAAGAGGATGATTCATTTAAAGAAACAGAGCTTGATGATTGTTTAAAAAGAAATGGAGTTGATACTCTTTTATTAATGGGAATTAATTCTGGTGCCTGTGTTAAAGAAACTGCAGAAACAGCACTAGATAAAAAATATAAAATAGCGACAGGAAAAAACCTTATATTGGATCACCATAAAAGAAGATATGAAGATTCAGTTAAGTGGTTTAAGAAAAATGGTGTTTGGATAGAGCATCCAGAAAGAACTTTGTTTAGATAATGCCAAAACTTATAATCTAGATTTTCTTTAAAAAAATATGATAAGAAGAGGTGATAAATGTGGTCAATTTTATCTTTTAGCTGCAATTGTAATTATTGCGCTAATTGTGGGTTTTATATCTTTTACTAATTATTCACAAAGAGACGAAAATACTAGAGTTAAAGATTTATCTGAGGAACTAAAAGTAGAGATAATTAAGTTTTTAGAAAGGGGGGCAGCTAGTGGAAGCTATCCTTATGATGATTTTACAAAAAACTTTTCATTATATTCTGGGAAAAGTATAGAGATAATTTATGCTGTTGGAGATTTTAATGTTCATGAAGCCTTTAGATACAATGAACTAGGAACAAAAGAAGTTGTAACAAGTTCTTATGATGTCGGAACAGATATATATACTGTAAACTATGGAGAGGTAGAAAGAAACTTTCAATTTAGACAAGGGCAAAATTTTTATTATATACTTATTCAATATATAAATGGAGAAAAATATGTTGCTACAAACGAATAAAAAAGGTGTAAGTTTAATGATTGGATATGTTCTACTAATAACTATAGCAGTAGTTATGGGAGGAGTAATGTATGCTTGGATGAAATCTTATGTTCCGACTGAAGAACTTGCCTGTCCTGAAGGAGTCTCAATTATTGTTACAAGCCATTACTATAATAATACAGATCCAAATAATGCTACAATTAATATAACAATAAAAAACAATGGAAGATTTTCATTTGCAGGGTATTATATTAAAGCAACAAATGATCCGACACAAACTCTTGCAACAATTGATTTAGCATCAAGACTAATACAGACAGACAGTAATTTATTCAAATACGCAAATGCAGTAATTTTAGGAGGAGGAAATCAAAATACATTTACACCAGGCAATGCAACATATAATTTATTTAATGTAAGTGGTATGGGAAAAATTGAGACAATAGAATTAATTCCAGTCAGGTGGCAAAAAGACAGTAATAATAAATTAAGATTTTTAGGCTGTAAAGATATTACAAAATTTAAGGAAAATATTATTGAAAGTACTTAGATATTAGTATAATATAAAAGTTTAAAAATAAGTAGAGCTTTAACTTATAATGAAGAAAAAAGAGGATGTAAAAAAAGGAGTATCTCCTGTTATTGCAACAGTTCTATTAATTGCCATGGTTATTGTTATAGCACTAATAATATTTTTGTGGGTAAGAGAGCTTACTGGGGAAACTATTACAAAACTTGATGGACAAAATATTGAGACAGTTTGCGAACAGGTAGAATTTAGTGCAGATTATTCTGGAGGAGAGGTTTCAGTCTCAAACACAGGAATAGTTCCATTATTTAATTTAAAATTAAAAATAATTGAACCTGGAAGCTATAATACTGTAAACATGTGGGATATTGGTGATTGGCCAACTGCAGGAATTGGTCAGGGAGGAAGCTTTGTATCAAATGGTGCTTCAGGCCAAATTAGTGGCGCAACAAAACTTATTCTAATTCCTGTTTTAATGGGAACCTCAACTAATGGTGAAAGAACCTATGTATGTAATGAGGACACATATTCAAAAGAAATTGTTATTTAAGATGAAAAATAAACATGGTTTATCTGCAGTTATTGCAACACTTATGTTAATACTCTTAACTCTTGTTATAGTAGGAATTTTATGGGCTGCGCTTGGTGGTCTTCTTGAACCAATAGATGAATCAAAAAAGTGTTTTAATCTCTTTGACAAAATAACACTAGATGAAAGTTACACGTGTTATAATGGATCTGGATTAGGAAAATCTTTAATGTTTTCAATTGATGTAGATGATGTAGATCTTGATGAAGTAATTATTGTTATAACCAGTGCTGGTTCATCAAATAGTTATACAATAAAAAAAGATGCACAAATAATATCAAATATAAAGCCATATAACAAAAGCTATAGCGATCCTGTAAGAAGTCCTGGAGAAAACTCACAGAGAACTTATGTTCTTAATACAGATGCTGAAGGAATAACAACCAGACCTGAATCAATTGAAATTGCGCCTGTAATTGAGGGAAAACAGTGTGAAGTATCTGATAGTATAACTGAAATTGTCTATTGTACAGCACTTTTTTAAATAAAGGTTTCTTAAATATTTCATGATAAGAAGAGGTGATAAAAAAGGAAATATAAAATTTCTATGTTTTTTTATTAAAACTAAAACAAAATGAAAAAAAAAGCACAAGTCTGGGTTGAAACTATTATTTATACACTCATTGCACTAACTATAATAGGAATTTTTCTTAGTTTTGCTAAGCCAAAAATTGAAGAAATTCAGGATAAGGCAATAGTTGAGCAGAGTGTAGAAATGCTTGAGGAAATAAACAGAATAATTCTTTCAATTATTGAGGGCGGAGCTGGAAACCAGAGAGTAATTGAGCTTGGAATAAAAAAAGGCTCTTTATTTATTAATGGAACAGGAGATCAATTAATGTTTGAAATAGATGGAAAATACTCTTATACTGAACCTGGAAATGATGGCTCGCAAGGCCCTTATATTAATGTAGGAAATATCATAGCAACAACTAAAAAAATTGGAAAAGTAAGCACAGTAACTTTAATAAGTAATTATACTAACATATA
>CAZPVF010000026.1:0-10432 GCA_964589955.1 Candidatus Woesearchaeota archaeon | reverse complement strand
TGGATAAATATTTTCTTTTATACTTCAACAATAGCCTTATAATTTCTTTATCTATCCTATCAAGCATCTTTACTCACCCATTCAATTTCAAGTTTTGGTTCTTTCTCTTCTTTAAATTCTGCATAAAATCTTATTTTATCTCCTGCTTTTATCTCAAGTTTTCTCCTGATATCTTGAGGTATTCTTATTAAAAGAGATTTTTTATCGTCGCTAATCTTAGCAAATTTTTCAATATGGTCATATTCTGGTTCTTTTATTTCCTCTTTTATTTCTTTAATCTCCCTTAATTTCTTGTCACTCATCGTAATAAATCTAATGAATTATTATATATAAATGTTTTCAAAAATAAACATATTACTATATAATGATAACAACCGAAAAGTATACAAACTGGTTATTACCTCTTATTACGAAAGGTAATAACAAAATGATAGAAATAATTGTTACAAGCGCAACATGGGGAATAATTGTCTTTTTAGTTTGGAAAGTATTTAGAAGGAAAATTAATGTTATTCTTCTTGAATTAAAGGAAGCAAAATTTAAACTAAAGTCAGGATGTGTAAGATTTGGAAAAAGTTTTGAACACTTCGTGCCTTTTACAAGTGATTTTCCCGCTGATAAGGAAAAAACAGTCTTCTTGGGGATGCCCATAGATTTTATTTCTTTTGATAAAGATTCAATAAAATTCATAGAAGTAAAAACAGGGCAATCCCAATTATCATTAAAGCAGAAAAGAATAAAGAAACAGATTGAAAATGGCAATGTGAAATTTGAGGAGGTTAGATACTAATGAAAAAAGAAAAAGAAGAAAAGCAAACTGATTTATTTGACTTTGATAAAAAATTCAAATTTGAGAATTTTCGTCCTCTTGTAAAATTGAAAAAAGATAAAAATTCACTTCAAAAGGAAAAGAAAAGATTTATTGAATCACTCTATACAATTCTTGATGGAGCAGAATTTGACCAGTGCCAAATAAATGGTAGACCAAGAAGTGAAATCAAAGATGTTTTGAAATCTTTATGTATGATGAGTTTTAACGGTATGAGTTATCGTAGGACAGAACCAGATTTAGAATATTTGAAAGAAAAGAAAATTATTTCTAAAGTGCATAGTAAATCAACTTTGAATAAATATATGATGATTAAAGATACGAAGAAAGTATTAGAAAAATTAATTGAACTCACATCACTTTTCTTTATTGAAAATGAGGATACTTTAATTGTTGATAGTACTTGGTTAGCAACTAAAATGTATTCTGGAGGATATAAGAAAGTCTATGATAAAAAATCAGCACCATTAAAGAAAGTAAGAAAATTACATATTTCTTGCGGAAAAAACAGTAGAGTGATAACCTGTGCAAGAGTAACTGAAGGAACTAAACACGATTGCCCGATGTTTAAAGAAATAGTTTATAGGCCTGTGAAAAATGGATTTAATATTAAAAGACTACTTGCTGACGCTGGCTATTTATCTGATGATAATTACGAATTTTGTAATACTCTTAACATTGATGCATATATTGATTTTAAGGTGAATAATAAAGTAACCAGTTCCAAAACTAAATAATGGAAGGAAAAACTGATGATGTATAAAAACAATCCAGAAAAATGGCACGAAAATATTAGATATAGGGTTATTGTTGAAGGTGTTTTTTCTGCTATTAAAAGGAAGAATACTAATTACTTGAGAGGTAGAAAAGAAAACTCCCAAGATTGTGAATTATTGTTGAAATGTTTAGTTTATAATCTCACGCTTCTTCGTAAATTTGAATAATAATACCAAAACACTTTAAGGACAGTATCAAGACTTTAAGGATAGATTAATGGTTTATGGACTGAGTTCTAGAATTCCTCCACTATCTCTGTTTTCAATTTTTTATACCCAAAAAAGTCAGTAGTATAATTATAAGCCCCAGCATTAAGAAAGACTATACTATCTCCAACTTTTGGGCATTTCAACTTAACTTTATATCTAAATATATCGTCCCTTGTTGGAGAATTTCCCTTAATCAAATAAAAATTTCCATCAGACGACTCATCTAACTCTCCTTCAACAAGCAATTTAGTTCCAGTTAATACTGTATCAAGCGCGCAATTATAAATGGTGGTATTAATAATAATATTTAATTTATTTATCTGAATTATTTCTGTTAACAATCTTATAGCAGGAGCACAAATAAATCTCCCTGGTTCAATATAAGAAACAATTTTTTTCTGTTCTAAAAAATCTCTGGCCTCTCTTAGTTTCTTAAAAATGTAGGGAAAGACATTAACACTATTGCTTCTATACACAGACGGAAGACCCCCTCCAAAATTAACAAAATCTATCTTCTCTAATGTCGCCTCGCTCAAAGAATCAATTAACTCCTCTTTTATATTCCACTCAGTTATATTTTGACTTTTTCTATGAACATGAATACCCAACGAAACTATGTTCTCATTAATTATACTTTGTATAAAATCATCCACAACTTTAGAGTCCATCCCATAAACAAAATATTTTCCAGTACCTATTCTATGTTCAATAAATTTCATCCTCAAAGATAGAATAATCTTATATTCTGTACTACTAACAGCATCTATTAAATTTTTACAATCAACAATATTATCAACAACAAATTTTCTTACTCCTTTTTTAAGTAAATTTTTTAACTCTTCTACTGACTCTGCTTGAGTAAAAAACCAGATTCTAGATTTATTTTCAATATCGCTCAACTCTTCAAAAGAATGTATAGAAAAGTCCACATCGCTAATATCTTGCAAAACAGATCCAACTTGCTTATTTGTTTTATAAGAATAAGAAATTTTCAATCCTAAGTCTTTTAACTTATTTACCTGGTCTCTTAATATCTTTTTTGAAAGAATAAATTTAGCACTAGCCATTTTCAAAATATCCTTCTCTTTTTAATCTCTCTAAAACATTGACCATAATCAAAGGAAAAGTTATACTTACATCACCAATAACCGTTGCTGCTTCCCCATCATCTTTAATTTTTCCCCAAGATTTGGCTTCTTGAGTCGTTGCGCCAGACATGCTTCCAGAAGATGCATGACTTGTAGTAAGATAAACAGCATAATCAAATCCTCCACTAAGAAGTGCAGCAAAAACAGCATAGTGTTTTGAGATACTTCCACCAAGAGATATGAGTGCCTTCTTCTCATCAAAACTCAAATCAATAATCACATTTTCCATATCCTTAATAGTATCAACAATAAAATCTGGATGTTTCTGTTGAAACATATAAAGATGAAAACCAAATGAAGAATCAGCTATACCTGGACAATAAACAGGAATATTATTTTTTGTAGCCCAATATAAAATAGAATTATCATCATCAATCATTTTTCCAATCTCCTGAAGCAATTCAACTACAGTAATTCTTTTCTTTTTTTCATAAATCTTACTAAGCCAAAATGCCATATTATCTTCAAATTTCATATAACTTTCCTTCTTAATAATCAAATTACCTACTCTATTTTCTCCTCTCTCATGCAAAGCAGTATCATCCGCATAAAAATTAGAAAGTTCAAAATTCTCTCCTGTTGCCTTCATTAAATCTTCTTCAATAGCGCCAGAAGTTGTAACAAGAATATTTGGAATTTTTAATTTACATAACTGTGAGAAAAAACCCCTAAGACCAGAAGTAACCATATTAGAAGTAAAAGTAAGAAAAATTTTAGCTCCGCTCAATTTCATCTTAAAAATAACATTAGTAGCTTCTACCAGTTCAGTAGCCTGAAAACCAACAGAAGAATACTTATTAACAAAATCTTCAACATTCATGCCAGGTGTCCATAAAAAATCTTTAACTTTTCTCATTTTCTAAAGTATTAACTAGAAATATTAATTAGTAATTAGGAATTGCCAAAGCTTCACAATATTTTCCTAAATTCATAATAATCATAACTTTAGCTTCTTTTTAAGTATTTCGTAATATAGTCTGTGAAACAAAAATCTTTTTAAAGCAAAACAGCTATCGAAAACTACAATGGATAAATGGTCAGAATTATTTATAGGGTTAATTCTTCTTATAGGAGCTATCCTTGTTGCATGGTTTTCATCAGTATATGATTGGACTCTATTTGGAAAAAGTTTTGATTTTCTACACGCAGCATGGTTATTCCTTAAAGGAGCATTATTCTGGATTGTCTTTCTTGTAGGCCTATTTCTAATAATATTAGGAATTAGTGATATGAGAGGCTAAGTACCCAAAACAATTAGTGTTCCTTCTATTATTGCAGCAATAATTAAAAGAGGAAATATAACCAACAACACAACTTTAAGAACATTTATTATGATTAATCTAATTTTTTCTTTTTCTTTTTTATTAAATAAAAACAATCCGAGAAGTAAAAAAATACAATATATTACTAAAAATATAAAAAACAAAATTGAAGACTCTGATACATTAAAGAAATTATAAACAAATGGTCCTCCAGAAACAAGAATCGATACAATCCCAAAAATACCTACAACTACTCCAAATCCAATAACACTCACCAAAAAAGTCAAAAACAAATACAAAAGTGAAACAAGAAAATTTTCAGATTTTCTAAAAAAATAGTCCCCGATTTTCAATCCTAAACCAAGAGCAACAAATATAGCAGGTAATTCAAAAATACCGTGTGGCAAAATTCTCCATAATACTAAAACACCTTGATCTTGTACACTCAAATTTGCAACAAATCCAAGCAGATATCCATTAATAACTGTGGCAAAAAAAGGTAAAATTCCATATACTGCGCCAAGCAAAATACCAGAAACACTACTCTGAAAATTGTTTAAAAAAATAAATCCAATAAGTTCCTTTTGACTCATTCCTTGTGTTTCCAAAATAAGATCTTCTATATAAGTTAAAATAACATCTCCTAAATCTGCTCCAAAAACTCCTTTGTACAAAATATTAACAACATCGTGCAAAAAGTACCCAACAATACCAAATATTAAAAACAAAATAATTACAAAAAATATGTAATTCTTTGATTTTTTCAAGAAATCCCAACAAATCTTATACTCTATATTCAAATTAAATTGGTCTTTTTTCTTTTTATGAAGTTTCTTTCTCATCCTCTTTTTTTTCATTATAAAAATTAAGAATTATTATTACTTAAAACTAACTAAAATACTTGCTTATCATTCTGGTCTTATTTTTGTATTTTTTTCTTAAATAAATTCCATAAAAAATACCAACCAAAAACCCTCCTAAATGGGCCATATTGCCAATAGGAACGTCTGTAGCAAGAGAAATCAACCACAAAACAATAAGCATTCCAGGAGCAGCATATTTCATTTTCAGTGGAACTATAAACATAACTAAAACCTTCAAATTAGGAATAATTAACATAAGCAATCCTAAAAGACCAAAAATAGCCCCACTAGCCCCTACAGCAAAAGTATTCATTTGATCTGTAAATATTAAAGCAGAAACCACATAAAGGAGTGAGGCAAATATGCCTGAACCAAGATAAAAGTAAATATATCTTTTAGATCCAATTAATTTTTGAACAAGCCCTCCAATAAAAAATAGAGAGATCATATTTGCAATTAAGTGAAAAGACAATAAAGGAATTGTTGCTCCAGGAGCATGCATAAACATACTAGTAATAAATGTCCAAATATATTTTCCAGCCAAAATATTTCCAGGACTAATAGCAATATAGTCTATAGGAATCAAATTAAAAATTAAAAGAAGAGTAAAAATAATAAACAAGATTATATTTAAAAAAACAATATTTGTGTTAGTAGAATATCTAGACAAAATACTCCTCTTACTCTTATTAGTAATAGTATAAACATGAGCCATTTTTTGTTTTTATTTTTTCTTTATGCGAAGCAACTGTGTCAGCGAGTATCTGCTTTAGCAGTTTATTTTCTCTTTTTCTTCTTTACTACTTTCTTTTTTACAACTCTTTTCTTAACAACTCTTTTTACTGGTTTCTTCTTAGAAGTTTTAATTTTTTTGACTCTTCTTACAAGCTTTTTTTTATCAGTTTTTTTAATTGGTTTTTTCTTTTTAACTACATTCGTTTTTGCTACCTTTCTCTTAACTACTTTCTTTTTAACCTTTTTTACTGTTTTTTTATTTTCTAGTTTCTTTTTTGTAGATAATTTTCTTCTAGCTCTTAATTTAGCCCTTCTCACTTCCTTTTTCTTTTTTTCATTCTTTTTTATCTCTCTAGCAAGCTTCTTTTCAATTTTCTCTTTTTCAATTTCAAGCTCGCTTTCAACAAGTTTTAACTCTTCATTTAATTTATCTATATTTTTCTTCAATTCTTTTATTACAAGAGTATTATCTTTAAGAACAAAAACACTACCACACTCGCTACAAGTAAAATCTTTTAGTAGTGCATTTTCTTCATTAAATTCCACATTACACAACTCACAAATATAAAATTGCTTTGTTTCTCTACTCTTAAGCTGATTTCGCAATTGATCTATTCTCTTTAATATAAATCCTTTTAAAAACTCCAAGGCCTTAACAATCTCTATTTTCCAAAAATAAGTATACCATCCCTTTCTCTTATCCTTTTTTCTAATTGAAGAAACAAGTCCCTGATCAGAAATTTTATATAAAATATTTCTTGTTTGATTAATTGTAATTCCTAATTTTTTAGCCAAGATAAATTCATTGACATGTTTTTCACTATCTAATAAATCAGCTATGCTTTCTGCCTGTCTTCCAATAATTAAAGCAATAACTTCATTCAAAAGTTTTCTTAAAGTTTTTTTATCTCTCTTCACCATCCTATGTAAAAAATTAAACCAAATAAAT
Organism: Candidatus Woesearchaeota archaeon; assembly: GCA_964589955.1. GTDB lineage: Archaea > Nanobdellota > Nanobdellia > Pacearchaeales > GW2011-AR1 > CAZPVF01. The sequence continues at coordinate 3,660 of CAZPVF010000026.1, read as the reverse complement.
ACCTTTCGGTTAATATTAAAAAAATTTCAAAAAGATAAAAGTTTTTAAACCTATATTATTTCTTATATATATCAAAAAAAATATGTTGTAACATACCTAAAAGAAACATAAATAAAAAATGGGGTGGTTTAATAAAAAACAAGGTACAAGCGCAAAACCTATAGCAAAACCTATGTCTCATCCACCAGGAAATCTACCTGAATTACCAAAACTTCCAGACCTACCAGAACTTCCAGAGATGAAAGAACCACCAGAACACATGGAACAACCACATCAATTACCAAGTTTTCCTAATAGTCCAATAGGAGAAAAGTTTTCTCAAAATACAATTAAAGATGCTGTGACAGGCAAAAAACCGCCACTAAAACCTATTCATCCTGAGGGAAATAAAGGTGATAAAGGTTTAGGAGCAAATGACTTCGCAAAACCTAAAAAACCTATGCGAATGATGCCAAAACCTCTTAAACAAAAAGAATTCACCTTTCCTAAAACAGAAGAAATTGAGGAGGAAAAAGAAGACTTTGATTTTGAAGACTTTGAATCACCAATGGTAGAAGAAGCCGAAGAGTTGGTAGAAGAAGCTGAACCTGAAGAATTTCAACCAGCTACTATGCCACAAAGAAAAGAACCAGTATTTATCAGGATTGATAAATTCGAAGAAGCTCTAAAAACTTTTGACAAAACAAAAAAAGAAATTGCTGAAATTGAAAAAGTACTACATGACATTGCACAAGTTAGAGAAGATGAAGATAAAGAATTAGAACACTGGCAAAGCAATGTAGTGAAAATAAAAGACCAGATTGAAAAAGTGGATAGAGATATTTTTTCTAGAATAGAATGAGAAAAAAAGATAATATAATCCACATAAAACTGGATTCCAATGAAGCAGTAGAATCACGCAGAGACGTTCTAAATACAGAGATTGATCTAATCAAAATAGCCCAAAATATTAAAAATTATAGGGCACTAAGACTAAAAGAACTTCAATTAAAGATTATGTTATATAAAAAACTAAAAGACACTCAATCTGATATGAGAAAAATAAAAAAACTCATGCCCAAATTACAAATTCCAAAAATACTAAAAAAACATGAAGACGAAATGCACAAAAAAATAGAGATTAGAGAATTGAAACCTAAAGAAGAAGATGAATTACCTGAAAAACCTACTAAAAAGAAAAAGAAAGCTAAAAAGAAATCAATAAAAAAGAATGTAGTTAAAGAAGAACCAATTCAAGACCCTCTTGAAGACCAATTAAGAAAAATACAAGAAAAACTAAGTACATTAGGATAAGAAAAATTTAAATCCTCTCTCATTCTTTAATTCCTATGAAAAGAATAGAATTAATTAAAAAATATATAGAATTTTTCAAAAAACATAAACATAAAGAAATTTCCAATTACAGTCTTATTCCAAAAGAAGACCCAACAATTCTATTTACAACAGCAGGAATGCATCCTCTTGTTCCATTTCTTACAGGCCAACCTCATCCACAAGGAAAAAGATTAGTTAATATTCAAAAGTGTATAAGAACAAATGATATTAATGAAGTGGGAGATGAAACACACCATACTTTTTTTGAAATGCTAGGAAACTGGAGCATAGGTGACTATTGGAAATCTGATGCAATTAAAATGACTTTTGAATTTTATACTAAAATTCTAAAAATACCTAAATCAAAAATCTCAGTTACCTGCTTTAAAGGAGACAATGATGCTAAAAAAGATACAGAATCAGCTAAAATTTGGAAATCTCTAGGAGTAAATAAAATAAAATTCCTACCTAAAAAAGATAATTGGTGGGGACCAGCAGGTTCAACCGGCCCGTGTGGACCAGACACAGAAGTATTCATTAACGAATCTGAAATAGGAAATAATGTTTTTATGCAATACATTAAAGATGAAAAAGGCCAATACAAAGAAGCCAATCAAAAAAATGTTGATTTTGGGGGAGGAGTAGAAAGAACACTAGCCATACTAAACAACCACACAGACAACTACCTAACAGAAATATGGCAAATCATAATAAACCAAATAGAAAAATTATCTAACAAAAAATATAGCAAAAACAAAAAAGAAATGAGAATTATTGCAGATCATATAAAAGCTGCTGTGTTCATTTTAAACGAAAAAATACTACCTTCAAATAAAGAACAAGGATATGTCCTAAGAAGACTAATTAGAAGAGCTATTAGATACAAAAAGCTCTTAGACATAAAAAAACCTCTAAGCACACTAGTAGACCAAATAATAAAAACATATCCAGACTATATATCTCTAGAACAAAATAAAAAAATAATAGTATCTGAACTAGATAAAGAAGAGAAAAAATTTATAAAAAGCCTTGATAAAGGACTTAACAAATTAAAAAAATTAACAAAAAATAAAAAACTTTCTGGAAAAGATGCATTCTTACTATACCAAAGTTTTGGATTTCCCCTAGAAATGATAATAGAAGAATCAAAGAATCAAAAAATTAAATTTAATCCTAAAACATTTTATGACGAGCAAAAAAAACATCAAGTATTGTCAAAAACTTCCTCATCTGGAAAATTTAAATCAGGACTAGCTGATCACACAGAAGAAACCACTAAACTCCACACTGCAACACACCTACTACTAGCAGCACTGAGATCGGTCCTAAAAGATAAAAAAATATTTCAAAGAGGATCAAACATAACTAAAGATAGATTGCGTTTAGATTTTTCATTTAATAGAAAATTAACCCAAGAAGAATTAAAAAAAATTGAAGAAAAAGTCAACGAGATAATACAAAAAGGACTAATTATTGAAAAAAAAGAAATGGACACTACTGATGCTCTAAAATCAGGTGCACTAGGAACTTTTGGAGAAAAATACCCTAAAAGAGTATTTGTATATTCAGCAGGAAATTTTTCTAAAGAAATTTGTTCAGGCCCACATGTAAAAAACACAAAAGTCCTTGGTAAATTTGTGATAATTAAAGAACAATCATCTGCTGCAGGAGTAAGAAGAATCAAAGCTATCCTAAAATAAATCAATCAAGATAATAAGCTTCAGCTAAACCATAATATTCCCCTATCTTATTAAGAACTTCTATTGAAGAACTTTGCCTTGCGTTAGAATATTTTTTCGCATCATCGTACTCATCCAAATTATCAGGAAGGACCAATCCCTCAGAGATCAACATCAATTCAGGATTATTACTTAATCTTACTCCACCAGAATATATTAAACTAGAATCACTTATTATTGCAGGTCCTGAAGTTTCCACAAAACAATAACCAGTATCTTCATAATCATATTCTGAAGGACAACTAATTCCAACTGCCTCGTGATTTTGATTTTTAAAGTAATAAATAACAACACCATATCCTATCTCCCTAAGTAAATATGCTAGAAGAGCAGACTTTTCTCCACACACACCTTCATTATCATACAAAACTTCATAAGGATATCTGGAATAATCTAGTGTATCTCCATTACCCACTACAATTTGTTTTTGTGATTTTCCAAAAGGAATATTTTGAACCAAACTAATTGCAATTCTTGCTTGATCTGATTTTTCTTTTGCTCTATTCTGAATTTCAACAACAAGAGGCAGCAACAAATAATGCTGTTCAGGTTCATTAATATATCTTAATTTAAAATCAACTCTAAAAGGTAATTGACCTTTTTCATA
>CAZPVF010000025.1:0-10563 GCA_964589955.1 Candidatus Woesearchaeota archaeon | reverse complement strand
TTTCTTAGACTTTTCAGACAATTTTAAATATTTTTCTTCTAATTTTTTAAAAGACTCCTCACTTCCTCCTTCTTTTAGCTTTTCTATTTCTTCTTCAATTTCAATAGCTAAAATTCTTTCATGGGCAGAAAACATTTCTTTGTGAAAGTATTTTTTATCTCTATCTTCCAAATTTTTATATTCTTCTTTTAAATCAAGATAAATAATTCTACTCTCACTAAGACTCTTAGAATCAATTGCCTTATACAATTTTTCAACTTGCTCTAAAAAAATCTTACCTTTTTCACTTATTTTTTTCTTTTTTAAAAAAACAAAATAAATGATAAGAATAATTATTATAAGTAATCCTAAACCAAGGCCCCCATACTCAATAGTTCCCATATCTTGAAAAAAATAACCTGTTATTCCAGGTCCACTAGACTCTTCACTCTCATAAAATTTTATAAAAACAAACTTAGACTCTGCTAAATATGAAAGATCAACTTCCCCACTAACAAAATAAACTATATTCTTTATATCTGTCTCAAAAACAAATACAGGATTAGAATCTCTTATACTATAATCCCCTAATTTAAAAGTAATTTCAGACTCATCATCAGCAACATTTCTTGAAACAATTTCTAAAAAATTAGTATTATCGCTTCTCTCAACCTCTCCTAAAATATCTCTAGTAACAACTGAAATTTCTTTACTAGTTCCATCAAGATAATTTATTTCAACAAAATAATAATTACTCTCTACTCTTAAATTATACTCTTCAATATAATCTTGTGTAATTTTTACACTATTCGATATTTGTCTTTCAGATAAACTATCATTTACCAAAAGCATTGCTTCTCTAATATCTGCTTCACTAAAAGATTTTTCTTCAGAGTCTTCTTCCAACACAACCAAGTTTTCTGGAATTTTCTTTCTTATGACATCTAATTTAACTTGCAAAGAATCTATTTTTTTATCTACTTCTTCTTCATTTAAATCCTGTAACTTATATTTATCTGCATCATTTTTCAAAACAACTAACTCAGATCTTGAATTCTTAAGTTCTTTTTCTAAACCAAGCCTTTGAAACAAATTCTGCTCAGTATCAGACTTTGAAGAAATACCCTCAACAATATAATCCAGATCATCAATAACAGAATCAACTTCAATTATAAAATTTTCTACCTTACTAATCAAATAAGGAGCAAGACCACTATCAGTTTCACTAACTTCTTTTTTTAAAGAAGTAGCAAAAACCTCTTTTGACAAATCCCCTTCATTTCCTGCTTCATCAATAGCAGTAATTCTATAATAATATGTTTTACCTTTATCTGCTGATGTATCTGTATAAGAAATGTCGTCTTCATCACCAACTGTTGCATAATAATCAGTATAATCTAAATTAGGAGAACTAGACCGATAAATTTTATACTCAACAATATCATCCTCAGTTGGTAAATGCCAATTTAACTCAATCTCTCCTTCATAACCTACTGCCTCAAAATCAGAGATAATCAAAGGTTTCACAGTATCTATAAGAAACACATTTCCACTAGTAATCTCAGTTCCCTGTCTACCTTCAAGATCATTAGCACTAAACTCAAAAGAAACAATAGAATCTTTTAGTGTCTTGGGAATAATTAAATATCCTTTCCAAATAGTCTCAGACCCAAATAAAGGAAGATCATTATATACAATTCCATCAAAAGAGTATTTCAAACTAGGTGGATTTGCAACAACTTTAGAGGTTAAAAGGGTCAACTCAGTTCTTCCAGATTGCAAAGGAGGATCGTCATCTAAAACAATTCTCGCAGTAACTAAAGAATTGACCCTTAAAACCAACTTCAACTCAGCAGGTTCACTGCTGTTCAAAGAGATAGTATCGCATTTTATATAAAAAGTATAAATTCCATCCCCCATACCAGTAAAAGTATTCTCATGGTAAAACCCACTAGACAAATCAAAATTTCCATCCATAGAATCATAACTCACATTACTTTCATCATACCTACACATTATTGCTTCATCAACAGTATTAACAATAATTTTTACTGTGGGATACTTTAGTTCAAAATATTTTGGAGAGTTACTATAATAATCATAATTAAGAGTCTTAACTGTCTCCCCATCAGGAACTGCGGCAACAAATCCAGCACAAACTAAAATTAAAAAAACAATACAAAATGCATACCACTTCATTTTAACTTTTTTAACCTCCGATAATATTTCTTTCTCTCTTTTCTAACTTTAAATATTAAATATAATATTAAGGCTGCAAGAATAACATACACAATTATCAAAATATAAGAATAACCATTTCCAGTGCCAACAACTTCTAAAACCCTACTCTTTTCAAAAGTCTTTTTTCCATCATAATAAACTCTTCCTTCAATAACATATCTACCAGCACTCTGTGGAGTAAAATAATAGGTAAATTCTTCTATATCATCTATTAAAACACCTAAAACAGGACTTTCCCAAACTTCTACAAGATTTCCATTCTTAGTTATTCTTCCAATAAACTGTGCATCAACTGTTTTTTCGCCAGTATTCTTAAAAGTAGCTGCAATCAAAACAGTTTCTCCTAAACTCATATTTTTAGGAGCTAAAATTTCAAGTAAAATTCCTTTTGCTCTAAGTGCCCCTTCCTCAAGAATATCAAAAGTAAGAAGTTTTTGTGCTAAACACTCAAGAATAGAAATATCTGCCCAATACTGAGAAACATCAAATCCTGAAGAAGGAACTCTAATCAAAAATCTATCCTCGCGAGTAGGAAGAACAACCTGTTCAGAAAAATCTATCTGCTGAACAATTGAAGTCTGATCAGCATTCCAAATATCAATTAAAATACGTGGAATAAGCCTAATATTTCCCTGATTTAAGATATTAACTTCAAAAAGAACATCGTCTCCTACCTCAACACTATTAACTTCAAATTTTGATGCTCTACACTGGACAATTTCACTATCAACAACTTCTATAGTAATTGCTAAATCTTGTGCTGCCCTCACAATGCCAACAGCATGGCCTTCTATGCTCTCTCCTAAACTAGAAGTCATTACTCTCAAAAATCCTGTATAATTTCCATTAGGAAGATCATCTGGAGGAATTACAGACACAGTTACCCTATAAGGACTACCCATAGAAACCTCAAAAGATTGTTCTGAATAATTTATCCAGTCTTGTGCATCTCCCCAAGTACTCAATTCAATTGTTGCAGGTTCTTCAGAATTAACTGAAACAGTTATCTCTCTTTCAGCATACCCTCCTCTCAAAACATCTGGAAAATAAACGCTTGCAGGACTTAACCCAACAATAGTTGCAGAAACATTTTGCAAAAAAAGAATAACTACGATTACCAAAAGTATCGCTTTCAAATTTATAAAATAATTCCATTTCATTTTTATCCTACCACAGATTTAACAGCTCCAAAAATAACTGTACCATTGCAAGTTCCTGCAACACCCTCTGGAACATAAATCCTCCAATAAGTTGAATTTGTAATATCACTTGCTCCCTGCCTATACTCCAAATTAAATTCCTCAACAAAAGGCGAAGCAGTTAAATTAGTATAATTTCCTTCAAGTTGACCAAGAGACAAACTTCCAGGAACAGATCCGCTCACATTATATTTTTGATACTCTACTGTAATATTTTGTATTGCTCCATACTGGCAAACCATTGCATATCCATCATTACTTGCTAAGCCATAACCACTCAAACTCAAATTAGCCTTAACATTTCCCACATTAGTCACATTAGCCTCTTTTTCTATAGAAACGTATGTAGCATTAATAGTTCCGTAATCAATCCTACCCGGAACCCCAAAAGCTAAAAGCTCCTCAATTGTTGTGTCATTAGTATCCTCATCAGTATAATTAGATAAATCCTCTACATAAACTGAACAGTTCCAATCACTAGGATTAGCATAATACAAAACAGAAAAAAGACAGTCTGCTTTTGCTTGATATTGGTCTCCATAACCTGTCTGAATTACACAGCTTGTATTTGTATAATGTGTATTGTTATTATCAGGATCTGATGCAATAGCAACTTCAGTATCAAAAAATGTTGCATTAACATGAAGTAAATCAACATCTCCATCATAATCCTCAATTATAATAGAACAATTAACTATTGTTGATGCATTTGGTGTAAGAGTAACTGATCCACTTTCTATATCTATTGAGACTATATTTGGATTTGATTTTCCAATACTTAAATTACTTGTAACACTGACATTCTCTCCAACTTCTGCAAAAACATTGCCAATAAAAATTGGAAAAGAAAAAGAAAAAATAAGAAAAACTAAGGCGACTTCTAAGTAAATTATTTTTCTTATCTTCTTTTTACTTACTTTTTCTTTTCTCATTTTTTCGCCTTTTTCTTTTTTTTAATTAAAAAAATAAAAACAACAAAACAACAATTTTACGCACTTATGTCTACATAAAAGTAATAGACAGTAGCACTTGCATCTCCAGAATGTCCATCTTCAGGGACTATCATTTCAAAATCATACAGTGCACTATCAAAACCAGCAGTATCATCATCAATAATTGAAGCATAAACAGTTCTATTAGATGCATCTAATAACAAGACTTCCTGAAAAGTTGCCGCACCTCCTGGTCCATATAAGTCAGTACTATTACACTGATTTGCATTAAAAGTCTGTGATGCAATAGTAAATGAAGAGTGGGTAGTATCATCAAAAGTTAGATTAATTCTATCCCCATCATCAGCACCAATATTAAACCAAGCCTGAAGATCTGCTAATTCTAATGCATTATCTGCACTCAGATTAAAACATCCTATAGTGGCCCAAGTAATACTTGAATTAATAGATGCAAAAACTTCACCACTTACTGCATCTGTCTTAGTCCAATTATACAAAACATTATTACTTGAATCAGCTAACTCAATTATTCCAGTCACATTTCCGTAATAACCTGCCCACGCTCCTGAAGAAAGATCTGCAGTAAGAGTTACCTCAGATATATTTCCAGAGTATGCAGCATGAGAACCAGCACTATCTGTAGCTGCAGTCGTATTTGATACAGAAGTCACAGTTTTAGCCCCATTAGGATTTGCAGCAAAAACAAAACTAGTCAAACTTAATGATAAGACAACAACAAAGACACTCAGCATAAATAACAATCTCTTTTTCATAAACTTTTACTACCTCCTTTCACCTCTCTATCTCTTAAATTCTGATTAAAGAGCGTGAGAAAATTTTCTGAATTAATCTTCTTAAACTGGGCGTGACTAACAACCTCATAATTTACCTTTTTATCAAACTTTGAAACATAAGAACTAAGCAAAGTCTTTATTTTGCTAGAATCAGTTATAACAATTAACTTAGGCAACAGTGAATCTAAATAAACCAGATCATCCTCACCTAGAGAATCCTCAAGCTTCCAGTAAACCTTCTCAAAATAATAATGAAGTGTTGCATCCTCAATCATCCAAATTTTTAGTGTAGGCGCATGAGTTTTTGAAAAAAGTATTAATTTTTTATCAGCAAGCTCACTATTTAAAGATACAAAATAAATCATTTCACTACTAAGTGTGTAAAGAGATCTCGGCTTTCCTTTTTCTGTTGCTCCAGTTTTTGATTTTATTACAAGCCCTGCTGCATCAAGAAGTTTTAGTTGTTGACTCATATAAGCAACAGTTGTTCCAAGCTTTTCTGCAAGTTCAATTGGAGAAGAAGGAGTTTTAGCTAATATTTGAAGAATCTCCCATCTAGGAGAAGTCAAAAAGGAGTCAAATTTCATATTTTAATAATCTAAAAAAGACTATTTAAATCTTTTGTTTACTAAATAAAATAACACTATTATAATTAAAAATTTAAGATAATAATAATTATAACATAATATTATATTAAATTAATTAAAAACAACTATTTAACTAATCACTTAATTAAATATAATTATTATTCAAAATTTTTAAATGTTTTCTTTTTTACTGAAGCTCTAAATAAAAATAATAAGGAGTTGCAACTGTATCTGTTTGGTGTCCGTCCTCTAAAACAAGCATCTCAAAATCATGACGCGCACCATCAAAACCAAATTCGTCTTCATTAAGCAGAGCAGTAAAAACAATACTCCTAGTATCTGGATCATATAATAAAACTTCTTCAAATTTATCATCCTCTCCTACTCCAGCATTACTAAAAATCCTTGTGCTCATACACTCTCCTTCACTAAACTGCAAATTATTTGTAAAAAACTCATTATGTGTATCAACACCACTTAAAGTAAAAGTTTCATTAACCCCATCAACATCATCAGAACCTATATTAAACGTACTTTCAAGCTGTGTCAAATTTGTTCCAAAATAACTCGTATCTCCTCTCTGAGAACTATCATCATCATATGTTCCTGTTGCTGTAAAATTAAAACACTGGATATTAGCCCATTCAAGAGAATCATTTGTAGAAGCATAAATTTCTCCCTCTGGACTAGTTAAAGACCAGTTATACATAACACTACTATCTCCACTTCCTAACTGGATTGTGCCAGTAACGTTTCCGTAATAACCCTGCCAAGATTGAGTAACAGTAAACCCCTCTATATTTAATTCTGTTACATTTCCTGCAACTGCTGCATGACTTGCTGCAGGATCTTGATCTGCAGTATAATTTCCTAAAGGATCAACAGTTGCTCCAGATGGTCTTACTGCAAGAACAAAATTAAAATTAACTACTAAAAAAACAAGACCAATAACTAAAAGAATAACCCAAAATCTTTTAAAAATTATTTTTCCTTTCATTTTAACTCTCTTTAAAATCAATCTCCCAGTAAATACTTCGTGCAGATTTTACTTTTGTTATTTTATCATTAAATTTTCTTACAAAAATCCTTGTTCCACTAACTTTTGAGTATCTAATAATTCCTTTATCTTTTAGATTTTCTAACCTAGGAAAAATAGCAGAAGCACTCAAACCAACGTACCTTGCAATAGCACTACTAACTAAATTTTTTCTCTTATATAAAACTCTTAAAATCTCTCTATCAATTCCGTCTAATTCTCTTTTTTTTCTTTTTTTCATTCTCTTTTAAAATTTCTAAAGAAATTTTCTTTATATCCTGAACTAAAAATCTTAATTTATCTCCTCTCTTTAAACCAAGAAAATCTCTAACCTCTTTTGGAATTCTCGTGAGGAGATTTTTACCATCACTACTCACAGTCGAAACTCTCTCAACTTTTGGTTCAACAAAGATAAGATCTTCTAGCTCCTCTTTTGTAATACCCATATTTATTTTAAGAAAAAGTACTTTTTAAACATTTCTAATTAATCTTAAAAAAATAAAATAAAGTGTACACCAAAAATGGAGCAAATTCACTATTTATCAAATATAAAGAAGAATAAAAATTATACAAATATATATAAAAAGTGTACGAATTATATAAATAAAATTAGAGTAGAAAATTGTGAAATCAAATTGAATAAGCCTCTATTATACTGCCATCAACCTCAAAATATCTGACACTACCTAAAAGCCCTTCAACACTCTCTTTAAAATTCTTAGATACAATTACTTCCCCTTTAGAAAAAGACAACAATTTTTTGCCAATACTAGAGAAATTTTTCAAAAAATCTTCTCTTCCCTCTAATCCATCTGAATGTATTGAAGCAGACATTTTTATTCCCTTCTTTTTACAAACATCTCTAAGTTCTTTAACAAACTGAAGTAATTTCTTTTCAGACCCCTTATCTTGTGAGTAAAATAAAATAAAATAAACACCATCACCAACTCTTCTAAAAGACCAACCATAATTAGAAATAATTACTCTTGCATCTTCAAAAAACTTATCAAATTTAAAAAAAGCAATATATGCTTTTCTGCCTGTAAATCTAACATTAGTATCTTCCTTAAATTTTCTAGAATACATATCTTTAGTTTTTTTTCCTTTTTTTCTTTGTTCCTTTTTTTTAGAAATAAACTTTGAAATTGTATCACTATTTTTATAGCCTACATATAAAATAACAACAAGTAACAAAATAGCAAAAAATATCCAATAACCACTCTCTCCTAAACCAACATCAATACCAACAGAGGCCCCAGTTAAACTAACTCTTCCTAAAGCTTCTCCCTGAAATGTCAAATTATACTCTCCATCATAATTCAAAAGATAGTCATAAGACTCGCCTATATCTAAATCAAGATTTATGGGCACTTCTTCTTCTTTTTTTTCTCCTTCAAGAACAACCAACACAACACCTTCATAAAAAACATTTCCCTCATTTGTTATTCTTAAATAACTCTTACCAGAATCTTTCAAAACAATTGCTGAAACTTCTGGATTTTCCCCAACATAAACCTGCTTACTTAAGAAAACACTTCCAAAATAAAAATTAAAATCCCAAGCACCTCTCAAACTATTTTTATCAAAGAAATAATCAAACTCTCCATCACTCTGAAATGTTTTTTCAAATACAATATTCCTACTTGGATCAAAAACCTTAACCAAAAGACTTTCATTCTCAATAAGCTTCCCACTCTGATCAATTAGCTTAAAATTAAGTGTTATATTTTCAGGGGGACTAACAGATTCTTTAGAGTTTACCTCTATTGCAGAAGGTTTTTGCTTTACTTCCAATTTAAAAACAACTCTCCCAGAATTAATAATATCTTCATTAACATCTTTATCTAAAGCTTCAACAACAAATTCTTTTTCCCCTGCAGCAGTATCTTCAAAAATTTCAAAATTTCCAGAAAATCTTCCATCATCAACTTCAAAAACCCTATCAACAATAGAATCAGCAAAAACCCTAACAGTGCCATCAAGAAATTTTCCATTAGATTTCACTGCACTCCCATTAATACTAACTTTCTCTCCTGGATAAATAGATTTTGAACTAATAGAAAAAGTTATATCTATTTTACTTCTTATTTCAAATTCCTCGCTCTCTACATTTTCCTCATCAAAATCTATCTCAAAAACACACTCTCCTTCTAAATTTGAAGGAAAAGAAAATGAAAAAAATTCCTTTACTCCATCATCAATATCAATAAATCTTTTACTAACCAAAAGCCTATCTCCATCGCAAACAAGATAACTCTCCAAATACTCAGATATATCTACCTGCTTTTCTATTGAAAAATTCACATCAATCATATCTCCAACACTATACACACTATCAAAAGTATCTTTGATAATAATCTCTCCGCTAATAAAAGGAATCAATAAAAATACAAACAAAAATATTAATTTACGCCTCATTATTTAATAAAAAAAGTTGTATTTAAATTATTTTAGATCCTATTTTAAACTATCCAAAAGAGTTCTTAATTGTTCTATATCTTTTGTCATAGAAGATTTTTTCTGTAGTTCTTTAAGAGCATCAACGTAACGTTGTACTTTATTTATAAGCCTCTCAAGCTCAGACTTTTCAGCTAAACCGGCAACCTTATCCTTTAAAAAACTAACATCCTTACTATTCTGGTCTATTGTTACTTTGGCTTCTTTGATTTCTGAATCAAAAGCATCTATATCTTGAAATTTAGACCTCATCTCAGAATAAATTGTCTCTACTTTATCTGTATTTATATTGACTTTAGACTCAACCTTCTTTATTTCAATCAATTCTTTTTTTACTTCTTCGCTTAATTTAATAATTTCTTCTACACCTCTAAAAAATTCTATTTTCCTCCGAGTATCTTTTAATTCATCCATAACTCTTCCCATAATAGCTTCATTTCCTTCTAAATTTGCCTTTAATGCCTCAATTTTTGCACTCTCCCTCTGAACAAGAGTAGAAATTTTTTCAGGATGAACAGAATCAACAAGATCATAAGCTTTAACTGCCTTTAATTCAATCTCTTGAATACTTTTATCTCTTTCTAAAATCATAGACCTAATTTCTCCAATCTGCTCACTAATTCTCGAAAACCTTTCAGTAAAAGATTTTCTAACCTCTCCAAAAGCCTCTACACTAGCTTGTAATTTTGTTATCTCACTAGATAATTTAGTTACATTTGTTCCTGCACTCAAAGGCGATGGCTTTTCAACTTTCTTTTTCTCTTTAGGTTTTTCCTGTTCTTCTTTTTTTTCCTCTTTTTTTGAAAACAATCCCATTATTTCTTTAACTCCTTTTCTATCTCTTTAAACATTTTTTCTACTATTTTGAAATCTTTCTTATACATTGTAGCATTAAAAAAATGCACTTTTGAACCCAACAAATGCAACTTTGTCTTAACAATAAATATATCCTTTCCTCTTTTTTCAATCCTTTTTATTTCATCCTTAAGCTTGGCATACTTAAATTCAAGTGCTGCCTTAATAGTGTATTCATACAAAATAATTCTTTCTCTTTTATCAGTTACTGTTTTTATTTTCTTTATTGTATTTTGATCAACAATCTTCCTAGCAACATATGAAAGATCTTTAAGACTCACCTCTTCTTTTTTCATGAAAATAAAAGGGTGAAAATATTTATAACTCTTTTGATTTATTTCTTTTCCACAACCTTTTTTTCTTTCACTTTACTAGTATCTTTCTTTTTATCTTCAACTTGCTCTTTCTTTTTCACAACCTTCTGTTCTTTTGCAGTTTTGTCTTCTTTTATATTCGCAGAAT
>CAZPVF010000024.1:0-10614 GCA_964589955.1 Candidatus Woesearchaeota archaeon | reverse complement strand
TTGGGTGCCTCTGGTGAGCAGTTGTCACTTGGCAGGCTGCATAGCTACGCACTGTTTGGATAAGAGCTGAACGCATCTAAGCTCGAAGCCACCCGCAAAACGAGACAATTAAGGCCGTTGAAAAAGACAACGTTGATAGAGCTATTGTGTAAGATTCAAGCGTTTGCGAGAATTTCAGCATATAGCTACTAAAAGCCTCAATTTTAGTATATAATTTGTTAAACACACTTCAAAACTAAGTTAATATCTTCTACTGCTTTTTTTATATAGAAAGCTTTATATAATTAATTTCTAGGTTTTTTTTATGAAAGACTGTATATTTTGTAAAAAACCATTTGAAGAAAATCCAACATTTATCAAAGATTATGGCAATATTAGAGTTCTCCTTAACTATTCTCAACCAACACTTGGAAGTGTACTAATTGTTCCAAACAATCACTTTACAACTTATTCAAAAATGTCTGAAGAAGAAATAGAAGAATATGCAAGAGTAAGAAAGCATATAGATATTGCACTAAGAGAAAATTTTCATCCTGATACAATAAATTTTTATGAACTTTTTATGGTTGAGCCCCACTTACACGGACATATTGTTCCAAGATATAAAAATAGCAAAATGTTTAAAGGAGAAATTTATACTGATCCTTTATTTGGCCAAAAACCAAAATTAGGTGGAGAGATATTGCCTCAAAAAACCATGGATCCAATAATAAAAACAATCAGAAGCTCTTTAGATCTTTGCGAAAAAATGTCTAACTAAATTAAGAAAATTCATTTATTGATCTATAATTATTATCACTTTTCTTTTTTGATTCATCCCAAGAATCATAAAAGACATCAACACAATGTTGGTTTGTTCTTATAATATAATCTTGAGCTATATCTGTTTCTTCTTGATCTCTTGAAAGTGCACAATACTCTCCTAAAACTTCTGGACCTACAATATCAAAAATAGGATATAATTTATTTTTAATATCAAAACGAAATCCAAGATTCATAAATGCTCTTCTTAACATATCGTTAACATCAATGTAGGAATTTGCAAATTTTAATGCTTCATTATTAATTTTTTCTAATTTTTTCATTGAAAAAAAAGGGTGTTTTAGGCTTTTTAAGTATTATTGTTCTTTAAATTTATCAACAGTGTAATACCAAATTTCAGAAGTTTTCCAAGCATTTTTATCTAGACCTGCTTTCATGCTTAGATGTTGTAGAAAATCAATCTTATCTGGAAGATCATCCCAGACTTGAGGTAAGAACGTAGAAAAATTATAACCTTTTTTTAATATTATCCCCATCTTTTTATTAATTTTTTTAAGTAAATCTTCAACACCAAAAAATTCTAGTTTTTTAGGAACACTTAGTACTGAGACTTCAATTTTTATTTTTTGTAGTTCAGATTTTCTTAATGGTAAAAACCTAGGATCTTTAAATGAAGCATTTAAAGAATTTTCAATAACATCTTTCCATAATTCTTGTTTTGGAGATAAACTTCCAATACACCCTCTTAATTCTCCAGATTTAGTTAGGGTTACGAATGATGCTTGATTTTTGGAGAATTTATCTTTTGTAATTTTATCTGGTTCAAATTTTTTATTAGAAAAATAATATTCTAAAGTTTTTCTAGATAGTTGTAAAAGGTTCATTAAATATTTCCCATATAAACATTTTTTAGGTGTTTTTCTCCAATTTCACAAGCTTTCTTTATTGTGTCTATAGGAGTTATTGGTTTTTTTAGTTTGTAGTGTGGAAAATATCTTGTTACGTGCCACGGAATTTCAGGATTAATACTTGAAATAAATTTTGCAATTTTTTCTAGTTCTTCAATAGAATCATTTTCTCCTGGAATTACCAGAGTAGTTATTTCTACATGCATTCCATTTTTATGTGCTCTTTTAATTGTATCTAAAACAGGCTTTAATTTTGCCTTACAAATTTCTTGATAGAATTTATCATTAAAGCTTTTTAAATCAATATTCATTGCATCAATATAATTTTTCACAAAATTAAATGCTTTAGCTGTCATAAATCCATTTGTTACCATGATATTCTTTAAATCTCTTCTTTTTGCAAAACGAGCTATATCTTTTACAAATTCTATAAAGACTGTAGGTTCATTATAAGTATATGCAACACTTTTGCATCTTGCTCTTACTGCCTGGGTTACAATTTGTTTAGGGCCAATATTTTCTCCTAAAATCTTATCCCCATAAAATTCTTTAAATTGAGTTATATCATAATTTTGGCAAAATGAGCAACCTAGATTACATCCAATTGTTCCAATAGAAAAACTTAGTGTTCCTGGTAAAAAATGCTTAATAGGTTTTTTTTCAATCGGATCTATGTGTTTTGCTACAACTTTTCCGTAAACAAGCAAATATAATTTTCCATCAATATTTTTTCTTACACCACATATCCCAGTAGAACCATTTGAAATTAGGCATTTGTGAGAGCAAGCACTACATCTAACATTATGGCCCTCTTTAGTAAAAAGCTTGGCCTCTTTCATAATATTATTAAAGATTAAGGCATTATATATTTTATGAATTGGTACCCACAAGAAAAAAAAGTACTAGATATTGTACTAAAACAATTTATAGAAAAAAACCCTAAAAAAGAGCTAAACGGCATAATTGTTCCGCATGCAGGATACAAATATAGTGGAAAAATTGCTGGTAAAGCTTTCTCACTTTTGCATATGAAAAAAAAAGCAATTATACTTGGTCCTAGTCATTATGTGGGTTTTAGAGGAGTAGCGTGCCTACAAAGAGTAAAAACACCACTTGGAAAGGTAATATTACCAGAAAATAATTATAAAAAACTAGAATATGAACATTCAGTTGAAAATCAGATTCCTTTTTTACAGTATTTGGGATATAGTGAAATACTGCCTTTAGTTATAGGAGAAGTGGGTGTAGAAGAAGCAAAAAAAATTGCACAAGATTTGGCTAAAGAGGATGCAATTTTTGTTATATCAACAGACTTAAGTCATTTTAAAGAGTATGGTATTGCGAGTAAAATTGATAAGAAATCAATAAAATATATACTAAACCTCGATATTGATAATTACAAAGAAATTAATGCATGTGGAATTTATCCAATACTAATTTTAATGCACTTGTGTAAAATTAAAAAATGGAAACCAAAATTAATTGAATACAAAAATTCAGGAGATATTACAGAAGAAAAATCCCAAGTTGTAGGCTATGCTAGTTTTTGGTTTTAATTCAAATTCCACTTTATCTTAAAAAATCTTTTCTTTATTATATATTCTAGTATTGCTACAACCACAATTGCAGATACAATAGTTATAATAATCCACTCAAAAGGGCTGTTAGTAAGTCCAGTATCTTCAGCCGATACTTGTCCTGTAAGTGTTTTAGTTTTAGAAAAACCAAAATTTAATCCTAAAAAAACAAGCATTATTACAATAAAAGATGCAACTAAAATAAAAATAACCTCTAAAATTCTTGAAAGATTCTTTTTCATAAATAAACCAATATTTAATAATTTTTAATGTTTTTGGAGTTTAAGAAAAACTTAAAAAGACACTTTATCATATTATTTTAGCTCGAGTGTAAGTTAGAATTCAAAATTCTACAAAACACCTGCAAGTTAAGTGTAAGGAGGAATGTTAGAAATGACAGAAGTGAATGAATGCAAGGTATATGTTGGAAATTTGCCATTTAGTGTTGGATTTGAAGAGCTAAAGGAAATTTTTTCTTCATATGGAGAGATAACTGAAGCAACAGTTATTGTAAATCATTACACAGGTAGATCAAAAGGTTTTGGTTTTGTTACTTTTTCTAGCCCAGAATCAGCAAAAAAAGCTATAACTGGAATGGATGGAAAAGAAGTTAAGGGAAGAAACTTGAAAGTTAAAGCAGCCCAACCACCAAAAGAGAGAGACAATAAAGAAGAAAAAACCGAATCCAAACCAGAGAAAACTGAAGAGAAACCTATAGAAGAAGAAACAGAAAAAACTGAAGAGAAAGAAGAATAAAACAAATTAATTTTTTTTTATTTTTTCATTTTTTAACAGCGTTAATTTTAAGAATTCCTTTTTTAAAATCTATTTTAGACTTTTTAGTATTAATGCTGGGCAGAGTTGTTGCATAAAAAAAATTTTGTTTTTGCTTTTCGAAATGAAAAAAATCTTTTTTTTGTATTTTCTTTTTATGTTTTTTTTGAGCCTTAATAATTAAAGAATCTTTAGTTAATTTTACATTAATATCTTCTTTTTCAAAGCCTGGAAGTGGAAACTCAAATACTACCTCTTTTTTAGTATTCTTCATTTTTACAGGGTACTATAAGGAATGATAAATATATAAGTTTTACGCCCACGCAGTAAATTTCATTTACAACCCAAAATTATCAATAAAGTTTTCAATAACTCTATATTCTTCTAAAAAGTCATACCCTTTTTTTGTTAGAGAAAATGTTTTTTTGTCTTTTTTATCAATGTCTATTGCAATAAACTTTTTTTCAATAAGTTCATTTATATACTCTTTAAACATTTGAGGCGAGAGATTTGATGCATAAAGAAGTCTTGTAGGTTTTATATTACGATTATCTTGTATGCTCTTTAAAATATCTCTTATGACTACTAGTCTCTCCCTTTTCTTTCCCATAACTTATTATCTCCCTGAAATTTTAATTGCTCCAAATAAAAAAACTAAGAAAAATACTGCATTAAAAAAGTATATATTAATTAGTGCAATAGGATTCCAACTAAATAAAAGTGGAGCGAGTAAATTTAGTATCCACGCAAAAAACATTAGAATCATTGCTAAGAAATGAAATCCAGGAAATTTTTTTCTTTTTTCATTGTTTTTAAATTTGTAAAAACTTATAATACTTGCAAAAAGAAATAAAACAATTTGGCTAAAAAACATTACATACATTGTGCTCCAGATTGTATCAATTAAGGCAATTATTATTGCCATAAAATAAAAGATCAAAATTCTTGAATTAAATAAAGAGGAGTGTGTTCCTTTTTCAGACTCTATTTTTTTCCAAAGTAAGCTATAAAGAAGAAATGAGCCCGCAACTATTATAAAAAATTCAAATAAAGGATCAACTATATGATGGCCTAAAAAAAGATCTAAAATATATCTCGAAAAAAAAGCTAAGCCATAAAAAAAGAAAGCATTTCTAAAATATCTTATTCCTTGATGAAGGCTTAGTTGAAATAGTCTATTTGTCCTAAAAACGATTATAACACAGATTATGAGAATAAAAAGTGCGTAGATTAGTTTGAATATTTCCCTATTTCCAAGAACAAATGAGTAAAGATCCATAAAGTTAAGCAAATTGGTGATTATTTAAAGATTTATGTAGGTAAGTATAGAGGAAAAATAGGTACTTTTTCTAAATATCTTTATTTCTGTTTGTTTATAAAGAAAAATATATTTAACTTACCATGTTAATTAAAAATGAGGACATATTCAACAAAGGCTTTATTGGTTTAATTTAAGGTTACACTCCCTACACCCTAAACTCTTTAACCAACCTCACAATTTTTCCTCTCTGGACCCGATAAAGCCTTTACTTTTTTAAAAATGGATGACCTAGACCCAAAAAAGTATATTGTTTAAAAAAATTTCTTTTTTGCTAACTTATACGCTTCAAAAAGTATAAGGCCAGATAATCCAAAAGGAAGAATAAGTAACCAATTACTTAAACTCAAAGGTACAACATTAAATAAAACTCCAATTGGTGTATAGAGTAGTATTAAATGAATGCCTATTCCCAAAATTATTGAATAATTAAGCCACTTGTTTGAAAATATTCCTATATCTATTATTGGGCCATTACTCCTACAAACATAAACAAAGCTCAATTCAAATAATACTAATGTAGTAAGAGACATTGTTCTGATTAATTCAGGAGGGTAACTATCTTCTATTCCTATAAAATATACAATAAAAGTCCCTAGAAAAGTCAATAATCCCCCAATCAAAATAAATTTCCATATATCTGAAAAAATACTTTTTTCACTTCTTGGTTGAGATTTCATTACTTTTTCTTCTTTTTCAAAAGCTAAAGAAATTGCAGGAATAGAATCGGTTATAAGGTTCACCCATAAAATCTGTAAGGGTAAAAAAGGCAGTATCCATTTTCCTCCAAAAGTAAACCCAAGAAACATTGCAAAAAGAATAATAAGTATCTCACTAAGATTAACAGATAACATATATTTTGTGAATTTTTTTATATTATCATAAGTTTTTCTTCCCTCTCTTACACCTCCAACAATTGAAGCAAAGTTATCATCAATTAAAACAACATCAGATATGTCTCTAGCTACATCTGTTCCTCGCTTTCCCATTGAAATACCAATATCTGCTGATTTTAGTGCCAGAACATCGTTAATCCCATCCCCAGTCATTGCTACAACTTCTCCATTTTTCTGAAGTGTTTTTGCGATTCTTAATTTTTGTTGAGGAGTGGTTCGGGCAAAAATAACAATCTCTGAAATATTTTTAGATAAAGACGAATCACTCATTTTTTCTAATTCTCTTCCTGTAATAGATGTTCCTGTAATTCCTACTTGTTTTGCAATAGCTTTTGCTGTTAGTAGAGAGTCTCCTGTAATAATCTTTATTTTTATTCCTGCACTCTTACATTCACTAATAGCATCTTTTACTTCAGGTCTTGGAGGATCAATCATTCCAATAAGACCTAAAAAAATTAGTTCTTTTTCTTCAGGTTTTTTTGTTTTATCAAACTCCCTATATGAAAAAGCTAAAACCCTAAGAGCTTTTTCTTCAAGTTTTTTAGCTTCATTTAATATTTGTTTTTTTCTTGTTGAAGTTAATTTTTTCTTTATTTTTCCTACTAACTCAAAATCAGATAAATTTAGAATTTTTTCAACTGCACCTTTAGAGTAAAGAGTATGAACTTTTCCAGAACTCCTAAATATTGACATCATTTTTCTTTTTGAATTAAATTCAAATTCTTTAATTTTTGGCTCATTTTTTGTTAATTGTTTTTTATATAATTTCAAATCAAGACCTAATCTAACAAGGGTTTCCTCTGTTGGATCTCCAATAAATTTATACTGATTACCAACAATTTCATATCTTGAATTATTACACAGTAGAGCGCTTTTTAGTAAAAAATTTAGAGGTAAATTTTTAGTATAATCTACTTTTCTATTATCGAATGTTAAACTCTCTTTTTCCTTTTTATAAATTTTATTATCACAAAAAATTTCTTGAACATTCATTTTTTCTTCAGTGATTGTTCCTGTCTTATCTGTACAAATAACTGTAACACTTCCCAGACTTTCAACTGCAGGAAGCTTTCTTATTATCACATTTTTCTTAGACATTGCTTTTGATGAAATTGCAAATGCTATAGCTAAAACTGCTGGAAGACCTTCAGGAATTGCTCCAACTGCAAGAGTCACTGAAACCATTAGCATTTCAATTATGTCTGAGTTTTGAAGCATTCCTAAAATAAAAATAATTGCAACAAGACCTAAAATAATAAAACCGAGTTGTTTTGAGAATATGTCTAACCTTTTTTGCATTGGTGTTTTTTGATTCTCTATTTGCTGCAATTTTGAAGCTATTTTTCCAAATTCTGTACCCATACCTGTTGAAACCACAATTGCCTTGGCTGATCCTTTTACGATCTGTGTTCCTGTATAAAGCATGTTTTTTCTTTCAGCCAGGATTGTTTTTGTTTTTATTTTTGCAGTGTTCTTTGTTACAGGGAGACTCTCTCCAGTAAGAACTGCTTCATTTGCGTCTAAGTTTTCACATTCAAATATTCTTGAATCTGCATTTACTTTGTCTCCTGAATTATAAACAACAATATCGCCGGGAACTAGATTAGAAGAAGGAATTTGTGAGTATTTTTGATTTCTTATTACTTTTGATACCGGAACAAGTAATTTTCTTAGACCCATTATTGCTTTTTCAGCCTTGTACTGCTGAAAAAAACCAATAACTGAATTGAGAATAACTATTGTTAAAATCACTCCTGCATCAACATAATGACCTATAACAAATGAAAATACTGCAGCAAATAAAAGCACATAAATTAAAAATGAATTTATTTCATCAAGTAAAATCTTAAAGGGTCTTATCTTGTGAGTTTCAGTTATAATATTTTTGCCATGCTTCTTTAATCTTAATTTAGCCTCTTTACTTGTAAGGCCATCTTCAGAAGTATTTAATTCTTTAATCACCTCTTCAACTGGTTTAGTATACCAAGTCATGCTTTCTTATAGAAAGTAAAGCTTAAAAACCCTTTTTTCTCTCTAATGTTAGTAAGTTGGGTAGTTAACTACGGAACTCAGACATTAATTTGTCAGATGTTGGAAATATCAATAATCAATATCAAGTTCTGAGGAAGGTCCGGCCACCAATTACAAGTTGTCTGAAGAAATTCAGATTGTCGTGAGGCAAAGCTCTGGAACAGAAATGGCACAGCTTGCTTTGAGTAATGAACCGTGAGGGAAACTAGGAAAAGCAAGATTTGATGAAACAGCCATCTCAACTGGTGCAAGGCAAATTTAGCTGCTTAGTCGAATGTTAACAAGTTTGGTCTGATTACAGCAAACTACAGAAGCTGGCCTATTCCCAACTTGCTATTGGGAATGTGGGCAGAATTTCATATTCTAGCCTATTTCCCACTTATTTTGTGTAAGTATATAGACAAATTTTTAATAAGATTTCTCTTAACTTTTATATGGAACAGTATAATAAGATAGCTAAAAAATATGAAAAAACTTTCTCACAAATGGCATTAAGAAAAGAATGTTATGGTTATTCTTTTTTGAAAAATGTGAAAAATGTGAGAGGCAAAAAGATTTTAGATGTTGGCTGTGGAACAGGATACTATTCAAAAATTTTTAGGAGAAGGGGAGCAAGAGTTTTGGGAATAGATATATCTAAAGAAATGATAAGACTAGCAAAAAATCAAGAAAAAAAAGAAAAATTAGGAATAGATTATATTAAAAAAGATGCCAGAAAACTAGAAAAATTAGGAAATTTTGATTTAGTAACTGCTACATTATTATTACATTATGCCAAAACAAAAAAGAATTGTTTAATATTATAAAAAATATTTATAACAATCTTAAAAAAAAGGGTAAACTCATTGCACTAAACCACAACTAGGATAATCCAATAGACACTCCAAAAGGATATGGTGTGATAAGAGAAACAAAACTTCCTCTTAAAGAAGGAAGTGCAATAAAAATGACCTTATTAGATGAAAAAAGTAAATCTAAAGTTTCATTCAAAATATATTTTTGGAAGAGAAGAACATATGAAGAAATACTAAAAAAAGTAGGATTCAAAAATATTCAGTTTAAAAAATTAGAAGTGTCTAAAGAATCAATAAAAAAGAGGGGCAAAAAATTTTGGAAAAGATTTTTAGATAAACCAACTTTGGTAATAATTAAAGCAGTAAAATAGTTCTATTAATAACATTTAAAAGTCCGTAATATTACATATTTTGATAAGGGGCCATAGCTACATGACCTTCGGTCGGCTAACTATGTCCTCTAAAAATAGTTGGGGCCATAGCTCAGCGGGAGAGCACATGACTGAAGATCATGGTGCCCGGGTTCGACTCCCGGTAGCCCCATATTTGTAAAAATGTGAAAACATTTATAAAAAGAAAAAACTATATTGTTACATAAAAAGAATGGTGAAAGAAAAATATGATTTTTCAAATGTATGTTATACGCTAGGAATAGTAAGTATAGTAATGGCTTTTTTTCAGCCAATAGCAGGAATAGTTTTTGGAATAATTGGACTAGTTTTAGGAAAAAGACAACAAACACCAATTTCATTAAGAGGAAAGAAATTTAGTATTATAGGACTTGTATTATCAATAATTATTGCAATAATTTATGTTTTGGTAACTTTTTTAGCTGGAGATTTAATGGCAACTGGAACATTTCCAATTCAATAAGATAAAATGAAAAACAAAAGAGCTGCAATGGAGATGAGTGTTGGAACAATTGTAACAGTTGTTCTACTTATGGCAGTTTTGATTCTTGGTGTATTTTTAGTTCAGGGAATATTTACTACAACAGATAATGTAATAAATGAGGTAGATAGAAAAGTAAATGACGAAATAAACAAATTATTTACCCAAGACAGTAATAAAAAGGTTGTAATCTTTCCTGAAAGTCCAGTAATAAAACAAGGAAATACAGGAGGAATAGGAATTTCAATAAAAAATCCTGAAAATCAGAACACTGTAAAACTTAAATATAATGTACTATATGAAAGTGATGATTGTGGGGGAGCAGGAGATGGTTTAATTTCTCTTGGAGCATCAACCACTAATGCTATAACCCTAGGATCAGGCCAACAAATGGATAGTGCAAGATTATTAAGATTTAGAACAACTGAAAGCACACCAATATGTGAAGTGAGTTATCTTATTGATGTATATCACTCTGATACTAATCAGCCATATGCTCAAAAGAATTTTGTTCTTCAAGTTATCTCATAAATCTTAAAAGTTAGAATTTTTAAACTTATTCTGCCTGAATTTAATTATGGATTTGAAACTTTATAATACACTAAGTAAGAAAAAAGAAACATTTATATAGTAGTGTAACAACTACTATTTTACAAAGAAAGG
>CAZPVF010000023.1:0-10947 GCA_964589955.1 Candidatus Woesearchaeota archaeon | reverse complement strand
ACTTCCTAATACAGAATTATTAACTTCAACCCTGCTAGTCCATCTAGAATCTGAATAAGAAACTGCTCCAACTTCATAAGGAGTTGAATTAGTAGGAATTGTAACAACACCAATTGGAGCATTTGTTCCAAATCTATTTGTTTCAGCACTAATTATCATTCCTTCAGGAAGAGGATGAATATAATTAAATCCAATATATGAGTCAGGATAGAGTTTTGTATGAAGTCCTGTTGCAACAACAGTTTGCTCAGAATAAGATGCAGTAATAACATCTGACGAAATTTGATTATAAATATCAATAATGTTACTTATATCTCCACTATAAAAGTCTCCGTGCCCACAGTTTCTTATATTTTGTAGAGTAGTTTCATCAACACCAGTTCCAAATGCAATAGAGTGAACTACTATTCCATATTTTTCATAAGCATCACATGCAGCTTGTCTTGCATCCCCACTATTACTTCCTGTTGCTTGCTCAGCACTACATCTAACCTTTGCTACACCATCACTCATAACAATCATTGCTTTATGTCTGTTGTTAAAGTTACAACTATTTGAACATAAATCATCCTCCTCGCTATTACCATCATCGCATGTTTCACCAATTTCAACATATGAGTTTCCACAAGTTCCTAATGACATTATGTCTTGTATTTCTGGTTGGCTTAGAGCAATATCATAAACTCTTATTTCATCCATTGCTCCATTTAAGTACCTTCTTGATCCAAAATTATACGAATCAAATTCTGCTCCACCAAAACTATGATTTCCTCTATAAGCTAAATCCTCACTTGATGATGCAATATCTTCTTGCACTCCATCAACATAAAGTCTTATATTACTTGAATCCCATGTAAGAGCAATATGGTACCACTGTCCAGAGTTCCATGAATTTGTTATAGATTCTAAATATGCTGCACCACTCCCTCCAGATCTTTCAACTTTTACTTGAAGTTCTCCATGATCTGCAGAAGGATTATTATAATCTCCATTAGCAAGTAAGACCATGTGTGCATCATTTGAGTCGTCTCTATATTTAGACCATAATCCTTGAGAAGTAGTTGAACTTGAATCAAAATCTGAGTTTAGTCTAAAAAAGAAAGAGATTGTTCCCTCATCTGTTAATAAAAATGTTTCAGTTGTTATGTAATCATCTCCATCAAAACTCATTGCCTGCCCGCTCTGTCCTCCAACATAACTTGGATTTCCATTAATTGTTACATTATTTGCATTAGCATTATCATTAACATTTCCATTTAATCTATAATAAGCTGCTAAATCTCTAAATCCTCTTATTGCTTTATTTATTCCACAACAGATGCAAGTAGACCCTTCAGCATCCCATATATTAAGAACAGTATTTCTTAGTGAAGCATTATTGTCTGATAAATCATGATAATCAGCATCATAAGCATTGCTTTCATAACCTGCAAGACCTACTTTATTTCCAGTTATATTTAATATTCCATTAATTAAAGCTAGATTAGCGTCTTTTGTTTCATAAATTCCTGCTGTACAAAATGAAGAACAACTTCCCTCACAATTTGGTTGATTATAATAACAACTATGCCGTGAAGGAACTCCTGCACACTTACACATACTTCCTGATAAGTCTGAAACTGAAAACACATCTGTATTTAGTGTTTGATTAACTAAATAAGAAGCATTTCTTATACCAAGTCTAACAGGAGTTGTTGTATTGCTCATTAGAGAATAATCAAAAATTCCTGCAAGTGTTGCATTATTTATTGTGTAAGTAATTTCACTTCCACTACTGTTTGCTTCATATATTGTTTCATTTCCAACATTAAGAAAAATATCATGAGTACTATTATAATGGAGCGATACATTCATTCCCTGTAATTCACCAGGAATATAGAAACTGTCATAAAGATTAATAAGACCTTCTATTCCAGGAAAATAATTAATAACTTTTTTCCCTGCGGTTGCAGATAAATTATAGATGACTCTTATGTATCCTCCACCAATATATAGATTTTCATCTGATCTAAAATCTAGGTAGTTATCACCATTAATAAACATACTTAGATTATCTGTTAAATCTATTTTATAAGGCACTCCTGCAGTTACATTATTATGTATTGAGACAAGATTGTTGTTTAAATATAAATCAAAATCTCTTGAAAATGCTCCTTCTATTTTTGCACCAATAACATCTCCATTAATAAGTGTAGTTATATTTCCATCTCCAACATATCCTCCAAAATAAAAGTATTCGACTTTGTTTTCAGTAAATAAGAATGCTCTAGATGCAAAACCTGTTGCAGATGTTCCGTTCTGAATTCCACTAATTAATAATCTTGCTGTGGTTATTGTTGTTGCATTAGAATAAGGAAGCTTACTTGAATTAGCTATAAGGTGATCATCAAAATATAGTGCAACATTTTCTTTTAAGGTTAGATTATCTAAAATAGACTGCGCAAGATTACTATACCTTGGATCTGAATTAGCATAAAACTCCCCAATTTGTTGAAGAACAGATTGATCTAGATTTTTTATGTCTCCGTTATTTCTTAGTGTTTCAATATAGGCATTGTTTATTTCACCAATTTTTATTGTTGATAAAACGTTAAGTATGTCTCCTTGAATATTAGACTCATAAGTTATCTGCGTTGTAGGAGGCTTTAAAAATAAAACTACACCTAAAATAACTATTAGTGCGACTAGTGCATCTAAACTAAAATAATAACCTCTTTTGTTACTTAATTTTATCATTCTTTATATGTATAAACTTCTAGTTTTGTTGGTTTATTTTTGTAAATTGTAACTCTTGTAACTTTTACTAAGTCACTAACTTGGCTCTGATTTAGCCTTCCTGCAGCTTGAGTACTAGAACCCTCAATTTCTAAATCATCCATTGTAAAGTAAAAATCATTTCTTAATCCAAAAAAAGCTTTTCTTACTAAATAGGATGAATTAAAATCATTTAGTTTTGACTGATTAACTTTTCCATTTGTTAAAATTCCAAAATCATCCTCACTTAAAATTAACTCTGAAGCTAGAGTTGCCTCATAAGTCATTTCATCTATTATGTTTTGGGACTGGTTTGTATAATTTATTGCATAAACATAAAGAATAATTGCCGCAATAATAAATATAGTAATTGCTGAAAACAAATCAAGTCCCCAGCCCTGACCACGTTTGTCTCTTTTATGAATTAAGGTAAACTGTACCATTTTCTTTTCTTATTACATTTAATCCTTTTTGTATGCTACCACTAACAGTCGAAGCTTTAAATGAAACAGCAAATCTTTCTGAATAAAGATAAACACTTCCTGTTGGAGTAATGTTTATTTCATAATCTTTGCCATAAACATTCATTGGAATTTCAAATTCTCTATAGTAACCATTTGACGAACCTGCTGCAATATTAATTTCATCTCTTACATCAAGTGCAATGTTTTGAAATAGAGCTTCTTTATTTTGCTCATTTTTTTGAGCTTGTTGAAGGTTTATTGCTGTAAAAAATATAACAAAAAACAACAAAACAACACCCACAACTATAATAAATTCAATGCCACTTTGACCTCTTTTTTTCATCATCCTCTCTTTTGTCTTTTATATATACTTTATTATATAAACTTTATATAAACCTACTTTTTACCTCCTTTTTTTGCTGTTTTCCATGTATCATAGAAAAATTTCCTGTATACTTGTGCATTTTGTTTTGAATGAATAACAAAAGCAGTAGGAATATCTTTCCAGAGCAGTGTTGCTACACTGTCTCCAAAAATTATTACTCCAGTGGGAATGGCTGTTTTAGCATATTTTAATTCAATATTTGGATTCGGTCCGTATTCTCTATCTATAAATGGTTTTTGTAATTCGTGTCCAATTATTTTCATTTTTATTCCTAGTGCCTTTCTTTTTGCATCATAATTTTTAAAGAATAGATTTGCTTCTTCTCTTTTGTATTCTTCTCCAAGAGTGAATGCAATAAAATCTTCTTTAGAATTTTTAAAATACTCTAACATTTCATCATAGAGTGTTTTTATTCCATTAAACCCTTCGTATACCTTTGAGTACTGTCTATCTTTGGGTTTTTGTTTAGATAAAAGTTGAGGAAGAATTTTTTCAACTTTTTGTTTTTCTTCTTTTAGTTTTTCTTCTTTTTCTTCTATGTAATTTATTATTCTCTTTGGATTTAAAATTTGAAAATGTGTTGTTCCAGATTTAATAACATTACCTATTATCAACTTTTCTTTTAATTTTTCTAAAATTGGGTATGTTTTTGCAGCAGTGACTTTTGCGCTTTTTGATATAGGTCCAATAGTTGATTCGCCTAATTCAAGTAGTGCAAAATAAACTTTTATTTCCCCTTGACTAAATCCAAGATCTTCAAATAATTGTTTATTCATATTAGTAGGAATTATATTCTTTATTTAAACCTTTTTATTATATCCTCCTAAGGAGGAAATAGTATTTATAAAGAGAGCTTTTGCTACTATTTCATGACAGACAGGAAAAGAAAATTAAGAATAGGTATTTTTGGGGCAGCAGTAGAAGAAATAGATAAAAATACTCTCAAGTATGCAAAAATCTTAGGCAAACTTCTTGCTAAAAGGGACTGCGAAGTTGTTACTGGGATGGCTATAGGAATATCTCATAGGGTCTTACTTGAGTCAAGGAAAAATGGAGCTTTTACTAAAGGATTTTCTCCAGATAAAAATGCTATTGAGCATAATGAAAGATTTGATAATGCACCAATACAAGATTTTGATAAGGTTATCTTTTCAAAAGGATTTACAAGAAGAAGTTTAAAATTAATAGAATATTGTGATGCTCTAATTATTCTTGGAGGGAGAATGGGAACTCTTTCAGAATATACAATAGCTTATGAAGAAGAAAAACCAATAGCAGTTTTAACTAATTCTGGAGGAATTGCCCAACATCTTAAAAAAATTACAAAATTATGTAATAAGAAAAGGAATCATCCAATTTTTTTCTATGAAAATATTCTAATCTTAGAAGACCATCTTTTTAGTTATTTAAAATCTATAAAGAAAAGCAGTTATGATGGAAATAATTCTTTAAGATATTATATTCTTGATAAACAAAGTCAACAGTTGAAAATTATTGCAGAAAATGTTATGAGAGATTTAATAAAAAAACAGAGATTTAATTCATTATTGGATATAGGAAGTGGAAATGGTCATTTCTTAAGAAATTTTTTAAAAAAAGATGTAAGAGGTATAGAAATTTCAGAAAGAATGATAGCAAATGCAAGAGATTTAAAACAGTATTTAATTAGGGAAGATATTTCTAATATTTCTTTAGTAAGTAGAATAAAAAAGAAATACGATATTATTAGTTCGAATTATGTTTTTTC
The DNA here is from genome assembly GCA_964589955.1 of Candidatus Woesearchaeota archaeon. GTDB lineage: Archaea > Nanobdellota > Nanobdellia > Pacearchaeales > GW2011-AR1 > CAZPVF01. The sequence continues at coordinate 5,597 of CAZPVF010000023.1, read as the reverse complement.
AGAACTTAATTCAGATAAATTAAAAGTAGCTTTCAAAAATGTGTTTGGTTTATTAACAAAAAAAGGAAAATTTTATTTTACAATAAATCATCCAAAAACAAGACATCTTCCATTTTCTTTTCATAAGGTTAGTTTTGAAAAACCATTTATTTACAATAAAAATGATATTCCGTTTAGAGTGTTGTTAAAAAATTCTAAAGGGAAATTTGAAGATGTGGGAATAAGAGATTATCATAATCCAATAGAGACATATGTTATGCTATTAAAAGAGGTAGGGTTTAAAGAAATTATAACAAAAGAAGTAATGGGCAAGAATCAACCTCCACATGCTTTATTGTTTATTTGTAAAAAATTCTAGATTTTTTTGTGAGAATTAATTTTACGTAGAAGTGAGACACCCGAAAGTGCCTCATCAAGTGCTTAAGCACCCAAACAAGGACAAGCCTTGCCTTCTACTTTTTTATTACAATTTTAGAATTTTTAAATTTTGTTATGTTGTTCTAAAAGATTTATATACACAATAATCTTCTCCTCTTTATGGATGATAAAAGAGGATATGTAAAAACTATTCTCACAGTGATAATAGCAATTCTTGTAGTTACAATTATCGGAACTATAATGTATTTTTACTATACTTATGAAACAGATCCTTTTACAGCAGTAGTTGATCAAGTAACAGAAATTTTTGATAATCAGCCTACAGATGATTCAGATGCAGATTATACTCCAGAACAATTAGAAATTATTCAAAGTTCATCAAGTAGCAGTGGCGGCGGAGGATCATCAAGTTCAAGCTCATCAGGTGCACCATCTTGTTATAATGATCCCATAAATTATTATATGATAAATGCAAGAGAAAAATTCACTTGCCTAAATTATGATGGCGAAATATGCATTGAGAAATTTGTAAATTGTTCTATTGATGTTCAAAATAGAGATAATTTAGGTGTCGGATATTTTAATATAAGATTAATTTTTGTTGAAAGAGGTAAGGAGGCAGAAACAGATGGGTTTGGTCCAATTGAAAGAAGTTTTACTCTCGATCCAATGGAGATTGAGAAATTTGGAGGAACTAATACTATAACTAGTTCTGGAGTTGATGGTTTAGCAAATAAAGAAATTAATTGTTACTTTAATACACTTCGAGAACCATATAAAATTATCTGTTAAAAAATAAATCTTTAAGTTTGTTGTGTTATTAATACATAATCTTCTTTTGCTTCTAGAATTAAATTTTTTGCCCCTTCTCCTCCACTTATTGTTCCATTTAGTGGAACTCTGCTTTCAAAAAGCCTAATTGCCTGACCAGATGAAGAATCTACTCTTATTATTATATTATATTGGGTAATTGTTATATTGTTTGCTCCTTCAGGAAGATATAGTGTTACAGTTGTTTTACTCGGTTCACCTGCAAAAAATAGAGATTCAGCATTTTTAACTAAAGTATTTGCAAAAGATTCTACCTGGTTCATTTTTAATCTATCTTTTGTACTGTTAGACATTGTAAAAGCAATAGCCACAATAGCCATTACAGCAAAAGTCACAAATCCGACAATAATTAAATATTCTGTTCCTGTCTGCCCTCTTTTTTTTAACATCGTGAATAATTGCTTATTCATTTAGTAAGGTTTATATAACTCCTCTTCTATTTTAAGTTAAGTCGACTATATAAACTTATTTCAGAATGGCAAAAAAAATAGGTGTAGCCTTAATGGGAGCATTCCTTGTACTAATTATAGGGTTTAATTTAGTCTCACACTTTTCTAAAAATAGTTCAAATTCAATGTCAGGCATGTTTATTTCAGATTTACCTGGAGGCCTTAACATAAGTTTAATAGCATTTATTTTGCAGTGGGTAATTTTGTTATTAGTTGTTGTTTTTGCTTACATGAAGTTTCTTAAACATAAAAAAGAAGAAGAACAAAAAATAATAGATTTTGTAATTCCTAAACCAAGAACAAAAGCAGAAACAAATATTGATGTCTTACTCAATTTACTTAAAGAAAAAGGTAGTCTTACTACAGGAACAATAGCTAAAGCATTTAATATAACAAAAGAGCAGGCTTTAGATTGGGGAAAAGTATTAGAAGAACACGGCTTCGTGAATATTGAATATCCTGCATTTGCTGATCCAGACATAAAATTCGGACGAGAAAAAACTGAAGAAGAAATAAAAAAAGAAAAAGAAATAAAAAAAGAAGAAGAAAAAAGAAAAAAGGCTGAAGAACAAAAACAAAAAGATATTAAAAAAGAAGGTAAAACTAAACAAGTACAAAAACAAAAACCTACACAAGTAAAACCTACTACAGAAGAAAAAAAACCAGTAGAAAAACAACAAGCAAAACCAGAACAAGAAAAAGTTGAACAAAAAGAACAAACACTTGAAGATAAAGGTAGAGCAGAGTTAGAAAAAAAACTACAAGCAATGGAAAATAAACAAAGAGATAATCTAGATCAATATAAACCAAAGTAAAATGATGCAAAAAGGAGGTGACTTTAAAGCTTGGATAAAACAAGCAGTTGAAAAAGGATATACAACAAGAGTTCTTAGAGGGCTTTTATTAAGAAGAGGTTATCCACAAGCACAAGTAATAAAGGTTTTAAACTATTTTGAAAAAATGAAAAAGCAGTTTGATGCTTCTAAAACAAAGACTACTCTAAACCTCCCAAAACCAATGACACCAATAACAAATAATCTAACAAAACAAACTCCAAAACTTTCTCCTAAAAAAATAGAAAAATCTGAAATTACAAAAAAACCAATTCAAGAAAAAGACTATCAAAAACAAAAAGAAGATGACAAAAAAACAGTAAAGACAGAATTAATGCAAGTAAAACCTTTAGGTAAACCTATTGAAGAATATAGTATAGAAATTGATAGGGCTAAGGTTGAAATAAAAATTGAGAAAACAGAAACAGGAATAATGTATGTCTTGTACTTGCCAATAATTCCTCCTGCAACCAAAGCTCTTATTGACGAAATAAGAAAAGAGCTTATCTCTATTTCTGCAATTGCTATTGGTGAAATTGTTGATCAAAAGTCTGTAAATAGAATGAAGAATCATTTTATGAATGAGGCAAGTAAAATTCTAAAAGAAAAGCTTCCACATCTTACTAAGGATTCAGAAGATTTTCTTATAGGAACTCTTATGCAGGAAATGATGGGTCTTGGTAAAATAGAGTTTTTAATTAATGATCCTCATTTAGAAGAGATTGTTATAGTAAATAGTAAGGAAATTAGAATCTATCATAAAAAATATGGATGGTTACTAACAAATATTCTTTTAGCAAGTGAAGATGAAGTAACAAACTATGCAAACATTATTGCAAGAAGGGTTGGAAGACAGATTAGTATCCTTAATCCACTTCTTGATGCACATGTTGTTACAGGAGATAGAGCAAATGCTGTACTCTATCCTATTGCTACAAAAGGTAATACAATTACAATTAGAAAATTTGCTAGAGATCCATGGACAATTGTTGATTTAATTAATAATAATACTTTAAATAAAGAAATTGCATCTCTTTTATGGTTGGCTCTTGAATACGAAATGAATGTTTTGTTTTCTGGTGGAACTGCTTCAGGTAAAACAGTCTGTCTAAATTCTTGTATGCCCTTTATTCCACCGAATCATAGAGTTATTAGTATGGAGGATACTCGTGAATTAATGCTTCCTAAATTTCTTTATTGGTGTCCACTTGTAACAAGAACTGCAAATGCAGAAAATAAAGGAGCTGTAACAATGCTTGATTTATTAGTTAACTCACTTAGAATGAGACCTGATAGAATAATTTTGGGTGAGATGAGACGTCAAAAAGAAGCTGAAGTGTTATTTGAAGCAATGCATACTGGTCATTCTGTATATGCTACAGTTCATGCAGATACTGCAAATGAAACAATTAGAAGACTTACTAACCCTCCTATTAGTGTTCCTCCTTCAATGCTTGGAAGTGTAAATCTAAATGTTGTTATGTTTAGAGATAGAAGAAGAGGTGTAAGAAGAGCATTTCAGTTGGCAGAATTTGTTTCAGGAAAAGACAGTATGACTGCAAATCTTTTGTACAGATGGATTCCAGAAAAAGATCAGTTTACCCAACATAATAAGAGCTTAGCTTTTTATGATGAGCTTAGTAGAAATACTGGAATGGATGAAAGAGAAATAGAAAAAGATCTTAAATATAAACAAGCAGTTTTTGCTTGGTTAATAAAGCACAAAATTAGAGATCTTGAATCATTAGGAAAATTAATGAATTATTACTACACTGATAAAGAAAAACTCAATCATATACTAAAGAATAATCTGATTAAAGAGATAATTGAGAAAAAAACTTCAAGAGTAAAGTAAATATGAAATTTAAAATTCCTTTTTCAGTTTCTGATATTGAAATATTAAAGCGTAGAAGTAAAGGGTTTCTGCGATTTGCAAAGAGAAAAAACAAAAAATTAGATAATTATCTTAAAGGTGCTGAAGAGAAAATTGATAGTAGGCAATATATAGCTATCTGTTTGCGTAGTTTTGTTCTTAATATTTTAATTTTTTCAGTTATTTTTACATCTGGTTTAGGTGTTATGAGAATATCTAACTTTTTTGTTTATGGCTTGTTGTCTGCTTTTTTAGTTTCTGGTTTGGTTTACATGAATCAGCGTAATTATCCGAGAATATTTGCACTAAATAAATTAAGAAGTGTAGAAAAAAACCTTATTTCAGTTCTGCAAGACATGTTAGTACAACTTAATTCTGGAGTTCCGCTTTTTAATATTATTGTAAATATCTCAGATTCAGATTATGGTGAAGTGAGTAAAGAGTTTGGAAAAATTGCTAAAGAAATTAATTCAGGAGTGTCTCAAATTGAAGCAATAGAAAAATATGGTAAATTAAACACTTCAAAATATTTTCAGAGAATTTTATGGCAGATTAGTAACGGAATGAGATCTGGAAGTGATATGACTTCTGTTATTGAAGAAGCAATTAGAAATTTAGCTGAAGAACAAGAAATTCAAATTCAAAACTATGGCGGAAAATTAAATCCTCTAATCATGTTTTATATGCTAATGGCAGTTATACTTCCCTCATTAGGCGTAACTTTTCTTATTATTCTTTCCTCAATGTTAGGACTTGAAGAAACTTTAATTTATATATTGTTTTTTGGAATTTTTGGTTTTGTTGTATTAATGCAAATTATGTTTTTGGGAATAATAAAATCTAGGAGACCTAGTTTACTATGAGGTGATTTTACATGAACACACTAAAATTTTATCCAAAAAAATTAAGAAAACAGTACATCAAAAATATTAGAAATGCTGGAATAGAGGTACCTCCAAATAAATATCATAATAATGTTCTTATTATATCTCTAATTATTACTGCAGTTGTTTCAACAGGTTTTTACTTTTTTGATATAGGAATGCTTTTTTCTATTATTGTATTTATTTTTATGTTGGCTTTTTTTTACTTTAAGACTAGTTTAAAAGCTAGTGAGAGAATTAAAAAAATGGAAGAGGTATTTCCAGATATTATATCTTTAATGGCAAGTAATCTAAGATCTGGAATTACAATTGATAGAGCATTTTTACTTGCTGCTAAACCAGAATTTAA
>CAZPVF010000022.1:0-11404 GCA_964589955.1 Candidatus Woesearchaeota archaeon | reverse complement strand
TTCTTTTCATTAACATAATTTACACCTAGGCCAAGTCTTGCAACACCTAAATTCTTACCAAACATTGCTTGCACATCTGCTTTATTATTAGTAATACTTGCTTCTAGTTTATTTGTATTGTCTCCTTTCATTAAAAATGAGCTAAAATAGGGCACACTAACATCCCTAATTCCTGGTCCTTCCATGTCATTCCATATATTTGCGGTACCAATACTATAAAATCCATTACTTGGATTTCCATAACCGTTTTGTATTTTGAACCATAATTCGCCTTCATCTACATTATATTTCCATACTGCTAAGCTTCCAAAATTATCATTCTTTAATCCAAATGTTCCTAAATACTTGTTAATATCTGCTCCTTCTTTATTTGCTCCTAAACCTAGAATATATTTTCCTGCCTTTAATGATCCTGTTAAAGATGCATTATCAATTGCTAAAGATTTTTCCCTATCATCAAACATGTGCAGAGTTAATTTTTTGTTTCCTTCTGTGTCTTCCACACTAGCATTATAGTAGTATAATGGTTTAGAACCATCAGTTAAAATTGGTAAGTAAAATCCACCTACTTTGGTATTTCCAATATTCTTATTAACAGCTACTCCAAAATCAACACTTTTACCATCTTTAGCATTATCTGCTTCTAATAATACACCCGCATACCAGCCGTTTTTACTTAATATGTCTACCCATGCAGTGATTTCATTAGGATCTTCATTATAATTTCTATCAAAACTAACACTAACTGGGCCTGAATTTGCACTATATCTAGTTCTATCAAAACTATTTAAGTTAAGATGCTCTCCTTCTTCAGTATTAACAGTATTCTCTATTGTAACACCAGTATCAGCCATAATTGGGCTTGCTATAGTCATTAGTCCTGCGGTTCCAGTTATAATTCCACCTAAACCTAGCTTTCTTGGAACAAAGTCCTTAGCTACTTCTAAAGCATATCTTGCCCTAAATTTTAGGTCTTCCCAAAATGTTGATTTTGTTCTGCTTGTCATTGTACAATGGTAAATTTTATACATTATTTATACATTTTTATTATATTATATATGCTAGTTTAAATGTATATATTCTACCAAAAAGTTTAAATATAGTCTATTCTAGCTTATATGAATAAAATGAAAAGAAAATTAGTAAAACAAGGAGCAGCAACACTAATGATTAGTTTACCTGCTAACTGGCTTAAAGAACATAGTTTAGGTAAGGGTGATGATATTAATCTAGAATTAATGGATGATAATCTGGTTATTTCTTCAGCAAAATCAGGATCAAAAAAACAAACAGAAATTACACTTAGAGATTTAACTGAGTCATCAATTAGGACTCTTATAACTAATACATATAGAAAAGGTTATGACAAAATTATAGTAAAATTTGATAATACTGATCAGTTTAATATTCTAAATAATGTAATAAGAACAAGACTAATAGGCTTTGATGTTGTAAAAAAAGAAAAAAATTCTTGTATTGTTGAAAATATAACTGAACCATCTGCTGATCAATTTGAAAATATTTTATCTAAGGTATTCATGAATATTGAGACACTTTTTGATATAACTAAGAATAGATTAGAAGGAAAAAAACCTGAAGAAAACTACAATGATGTTGAAACAAGAATTATGCAGTATGATAATTTTTGTAGAAGAGTAATTTCAAAAAGATCATTTGTAAAGCAAAAAAAAGAATTTTTCTGGTCATATTTGCACCTAATTGATCACGGACATAGAGAATTATATCATCTTAATAATGTTCTGGGAAATTTTAAAGTATCAAAACAAGTAATTGACTTTTTAGATCTAGCTAAAAAAATGTTTATGCTTTCTAAAAAAGCTTATCTAGATAAAGACACTAAGGCCCTATCTGAAATGCATACTCTAAATAAAGACGCTTTTTATAAAATAGGATATAAAACAATTGAAAAATTAAAAGGTAAAGAAAATCTTATTTTCTATTATTTACTAGCTTGTCTAAGAAAGTTTTTTCAATCAAACTCACCACTTTCAGGTCTTATCCTCTAAATCCTTTTCTTTTAGGCATTCTAAATCTTTTTTGTTTTAATGCCGGAGAATTATGAGAATGCATTCTTGGTTTCACTTTTTCTTTAAAAAAAGCATTTCCTCTAATTGATTTAGGAATTTTCTTTTTTGGCTTTGTTTGTGCTACCTCATCAGATGTAGCATATCTAACATAACCTGAATCCTCATAAAACCAAGCATCTTTAGCACTATCAATAATATCATCTTTAATAAAAGAATTAAAATATGCTTCTCCACTTGATCTTGTTCTAGGGCTTTTGTGTGTGTAATCTACTTTTTGTTTTTCAACTTCTCTAGCAAGCTCAGCTTCTCTTAGACCTTCTTTACTATTTCTATGTTTTAAACTATCTAGATTAATTCCTTCATACATATGTGGAAAAAAACCTGTTGCAAGAATTTCTTTTTCTATCTCCCTTATACCTACATTTACACTATCTTCTAGTCTTTGCATATTTTCCCTGTTCTCTTCACTTGCATAGTAATATAGATTTGAGCTCGCTACTTTTCTTGCTTTTTTAAGCACACTATCTGCTCTCGCACTTGCATCATGGTATCTATTAGCTAACTCTCTTACAGTGTTAAGTTTAGTTGAGTCTCCGCTAAGAGCATCTCCATACATTATTAATCTATTAGACCAGTTAGTGTCTGGAAGTGCGTGAAACCATTCATAAGTTCCATCACCATAGACATCTTTTGATTTTACAGGAAACCAAGTATGCCCTAAATGTTCTCCAGTCTCTGAGTCTTTATACTCTAATTGAAGTGTATAAATTTTTGTTGTATCCTTTGTTTCTGGTAAGTCTAGTTTCCATCTTCCCTTTTTTGATTCAGTACTAAGCTCTGGAATAGATGCAAATACAGAAACATTTCTTGGGCTTCCGTATAGCTCTCCCCAAAGCATTTTGTCGTCCATGTCCTTTAGCGTGATTCCTGTTCCTTCACAAGTCATGTTAAGCGTTCCTACATCAATTTTTTTATTAACATCTCCAACTACTATTGGAATTCTTCTTCTATCAATTAAACTGTCTGGATTTCTATAAAAGAAATTTTCTTCACCATAAGATCTAGAATAGCCACTTTTTTCTAAAGATTTGTCAAAATTTTTATTAGCATATGTTTCAACTACAAGTACATGATTTCCTGGAATAATATCTTCTGGAACTTCTACTAAAGGACTATTACTCCAGTTTCTTCCTCCCATCTCCCCATAATAATTTTGTTCTGTACAAGCATCAGGATATATAGAGAACTTTTTTCCAGGATAACCTTCTATGTATGCTTTTCCACTTAATCTAGGTGAGTTTATTGTTTTTCCTTCTATATCTTTAAGTTCTTTTTCTCTTGAAAGCACAGTCACGTTTAACATGTCTTTTGGTTTGACAACTAAATAATCTGATGCAGGAAATACCATGCCTTCTTCATATGACGCATTTATATTTACTCTTGGTTTAATTTCTGCTATACTGCTATGAACTTCTGCAGGATCTCCTTTAAATCTTCCAAAAACTTGTTCTTTTGATTCTCTTGTAGCTTTTGCTGCAGAAAAATTTGCCCTATCAGATAAACTTGAGATTTCTACTAGTCCAAATACTGTAACAAGAACTAGTGCAGTTCCCATTGCAATAACCTTTCCAGCATTCTTAGAACAAAATTCTGCAAACGCTTCACCTTTAGTTGGTTTTACTGCCTTTTCAAAATCATCTGAGAGTTCTTTAATTGTACTATATCTTTTGGTTTCATCAATACTAAGCCCTTTAGCTAAAACTTTTCTTAATCTATGATTGTCTCCATCAACATATTCTAGTGCAGTATCAAGACACTTGTTATATTTTTTCAAATCAAGTCTGCTATTTTCGTCTAACATGCTTTCTCCAGTAAAAAGATTAGTTGCAATGCCATTATCTGCATCAAAATAAAATGGTTTTATTCCTGTTGTAGCAAAATACATGTCAACTGCTATAGCTCTTGCTTCAGAATCTTCTCCATAATAACCCATTTCACCACCAAATGGCTGAAACTTTGTAGGATCAACTAGTAATCTAGATCCTGATGTTGGCAAAACTTTTTTTTCTAATTTTAATTTTTTACCAGCATTAGTTAGATCAGTTAGTGCTCCTCTTAGTCTTCCGTTTTTCTTAACTAAAATATTTCCTAAATTTGCATCTCTATGTAAAAGATTTTCTTCATTAACTAAATAATTTTCAGCTTGTAGGATATCCCTAAATAAAGACTTAATTTCGTCTCTACCTAGTGTACCATTATTTCTAACATACTCTTCTAGATTTTCTCCTTCAAATAAAGGTTCAACTGTAATAAAACCACTATAACCCAACTCTTTTAATTTAGGACTGTGGTAGTAGTCTGTTAATCCAATAACATTATTTTCATCTGGATTTTTTATTTTTGTAGCTACCTGAAGCTCTTTTTCTGTAGTATATCCATTATTTACGTGTCTTATTGCGTTTGGCGCTAATGGTGTTTTATCTACTTTAATTACAACTTTTTTATTTCCAGGTCCCCAATTAGCTTTGTAAATTGTTCTTGTTCCGCCCTCTTTAAACTTTTCAATATTTGTGTACTTTCTATAGTTTCCTTCTTCACTTGGAAGTGTTTCTTTAACAATTTCTAAAATAGGATCATAAGTATTAACTCTCTCTAGTTTTATATTATCTTTATCTCCTTTGCCAGCATAGTGGTTTTCTAATTCATATGTTGGCTTATATCTTCTATCAATAATTCCAATAGCTTTTCCTGCAGTCATAGCAAGTTTTTTTACTAAATCTATCATTTTGCTTCACCTCCTGCTTCTTTTACAATATCAATTTTTAACTCAACTACAGTTCCTGGTTTTAGTTCTGATTCAAGAATTCTAGGAATAACTACAATAGCCTGACTTCCGTGCTTTGCTACTCTTTTAGTTATTCTAAAGCTTTTTTTGTTCTGTTTTTCTTTTATGTTACCACTCATTTTAGGTTACTTTATACATCTTTTATGTATAAAATACTCTCATTTTCCTTTATAAATGTTTGTATTTGTAATTATTTTAAAGTTACAACAAATGAGAAAAGTTTATATATTAGTTAAGACTTAATTTAATATGGTAGAACATGATGATTCAAGTGAAGAGATTAGAGAAAAAACTATTGAACTTGAGCAAAATAAAGAGATAATATTCAATAGTTCTAATTCAATTAATACTAAAGATTTGAAAAGTGCATAGAATAGGCATAATTTCACCAAAACATTTAAATAATGCAAATTAATTCATATATTCATACAATCATTTCTTGTAAGATGATTTATTAATTTAATAAAATGGATCAAGAATTAAAAAATTCAATATTAAAAACAGGTACTACTATATTGGGAATAGTCTGCAAAGACGGAGTAGTAATGGCTGCAGATAGGCAAGCTAGTGCAGGCAATATTGTAATGAATAAGAAAACTAAAAAAGTAATACAACTTAATGATTATCTTGTTTTTTCTGGATGTGGTGTAGCCTCAGATGTTGATAGAATCTCAAAAGTTCTTACAGCAGAATTACGCCTTAAAGAACTAAGATCTAAATCACGCCCCAGTGTGAAACAAGCTGCAAGTCTTTTAACAAATATGAATTATTCTGGAATAAGACAGCCTTCAATGATTCCTCAAATGGCAGGTCTTCTTTTAGCTGGTTTCAATGTTGATGGAACATTTGATTTATACTCAATTGAGCCTGCAGGAAGCGCAATAAAAGTAGAGGATTATGATGCTAATTTTGGTTCAGGTATGCCTTATGTTTTAGGACTTTTAGAAAGACAGTATAAAAAAGATATTACAATTAAAGAAGGAGTAGAATTAGCTAAAGAAGCACTTTTATCTTCAACTCAGAGAGATACAGCATCAGGATATGGAATTGATATATTTACAATCACTAAAAGTGGCATTAAAAAGGTGGTGGAGCAAGAACTCAAAAGTGAACTTAAGTAATTCTTTAAAAAATGGACATACTAAAGAACATCAAGGAAAAACTTCCAGGTGAAATTAAAGATGCAATGTTTGAAGGTGCAAATATTGTCCTTTACACAGATAATGAAAAATTCTTTAAAACCGGAGAAGCAAGAATAAAAGAAATAGTTGACGAAATAAAAAAAAGAGTTGAACTAAGAGCTGATTCAAAGATTCTTCATGATATTGATGATACTAAAAAGAAAATAAAACAAATTGTACCAAATGAGGCTGAAATAACAAATATCATATTTGATCCTCACAGAAGCATTGTAATAATTGAAGCAAAAAAACCTGGGCTTGTTATAGGTAAACAAGGCTCAATTTTAGAAGAGATTAGAAAATCTACACTTTGGACACCACAAATTCAGAGGTCACCAGCAATAAAGTCTCAAATAACTGAAAATATTAGAGAAGTTCTTTATGCTAATAATAATTATAGAAGAAGATTTCTAAACTCAATTGGACAAAAAATATATGATGATTGGGATCCAGGAAAAAAAGAAGGTTGGGTGAGATTAGTATTTTTAGGTGGCGCTAGACAAGTTGGAAGAAGCTGTTTACTTTTGCAAACACCAAAATCAAATATTTTACTAGATTGTGGAATTGATCCAGCAACTGGTGAACAGGACAAGTTTCCAACTTTAGATATTCCAGAGTTTGATATATCAAAACTTGATGCAATTATACTTAGTCATGCACATCTTGATCATACCGGTCTTATCCCATATCTATATAAAATGGGGTATAAAGGTCCAGTTTATATGACTCCTCCAACAAGAGATATTGCAGCTCTACTCTCTCTTGATTTTATTGGTGTAGCTTACAAACAAGCTGAGAAGCCTTTATTTTCATCTAAAGATGTTAAAGAAATGGTAAAACACTCAATTTGTTTAAACTTTAATGAAGTGACTGATGTAACACCTGATGTAAGGCTTACATTTTATAATTCAGGGCACGTTTTAGGTGGAGCAATGATTCACTTAAATATCGGAAATGGCGCACATAATCTTTTATACACAGCTGATTTTAAATACATAAAGACTAGGCTTTTAGATCCTGCTATAACTAGTTTTCCAAGAGTAGAATCAGTTATTACTGAGTCAACTTATGGGTCTAAGAATGATATTCTGCCTCCAAGGGTAAAATCTGAAGAAGAATTTATTGCAGCAATTAAAAAAACTCTTGATAGGGGAGGAAAAGTATTAGTTCCTGAACTAGGTTTAGGAAGAGCCCAAGAAGGAATGCTTGTAATAGAGGATGCAATAAAATCTGGAAAACTACCTAAAGTTCCAGTATATATTGACGGAATGATTTGGGACATTAATGCAATTCATACTGCATATCCAGACTTTTTATCAAATAGGGTTAGATCACAAATTTTTCAAGACAAAAATCCATTTGTATCAGACATTTTTGCAAGAGTTGGTTCTCCTCAAGAAAGAAAAAAAGTTGTTGAGGGTGGACCGTGTATAGTTTTAGCTACATCTGGTATGCTTATGGGTGGAGCATCAGTAGAATATTTAAAGGAATTTGCAGACAATAAAAAAAATTCTATTACATTTGTATGTTATCAGGGTGTAGGGTCTTTAGGAAGACAAATTCAAGACGGAATAAAAGAAGTAAAAATGGTAGTTGATGGCAAAGAAGAAATAGTTAAAATTAATTTAGAAGTACATACTCTAACAGGATTTAGTGCTCATCCTGGAAGAAATGAGCTTTTAGGATTTTTTAATAATATTAGGCCAAAGCCAAAAAGAATTATAATTAATCATGGTGAAGTTTCTAAATCTTTAGATCTTGCTAGTGCACTATACAAACTTAATAGGGTTGAGACAAATGTTCCAAGAGCTCTTGAAGGTATAAGATTAAGATAAAACCTTTAAAAACTGTATTGTTCTTTATTTTAAAAGAGGAAGATGAAATACACAGTTAGGATTACTGCTTTTATGCTAGGTCTTTTCATAGTAACGCAGTTAATAGGAATTTATGTTGTCGGATTTTACTTAGGTGATTCTAATGAGCTTCCGTACGGAATGGCTCCGCCACAAATAGAGCAAGAGACAGATTTTTATACATCATTTTTACCTTCAATTGTTTTAGCTTTTATTATTGCAGTAGTTATCTTATTTTTGTTAATGAAGTTTAAGGCTGAATTAATATTAAGAATATGGTTTTTTGTTGTAGTAATTATTGCACTCGGAATAACTCTTAGTTCATTTCTTTCATTTATTGAGAATAGTGCAATATATGTTCTTATTCTGGCAATACCTTTGGCATTTTTTAAACTCTTTAAAAGAAATTTTCTAATACACAATATAACTGAATTATTTATTTATCCTGGAATTGCAGCAGTTTTTGTTCCTTTATTAAATATTTACACAATGATTATTCTTCTAATACTTATTTCAGGTTATGATATGTGGGCAGTCTGGCGCTCAGGAGTAATGCAAAAAATGGCTAAATACCAGATTAATAAACTAAAAATATTTGCAGGTTTTTTTGTCCCATATGCATCAAAAAAAGTAAGAGCAGAAATCAAAAAAACACCTAAAAAAGAATTAGCTAAAAAAAGAGTTGGAATAAACTTAGCTATTTTAGGAGGAGGAGATGTTGTATTTCCAATAATTACTGCAGGAGTAATGCTTAAAACAGTAGGAATTGGTGCTGCATTATTAGTAGTTTTAGGTGCAGCAATTGGATTAGGATTTTTATTTTACTATGCTAAAAAGAAAAAATTCTATCCTGCAATGCCTTTTATTACTGCAGGAATGTTTTTATCAATGATTGTTAGTGCTATTGTTTTTTAGATCTCTTTTTCTTAGATTTTTCATTTCCATTGTTGTTATGAAGATTAGAATATTTGCAGTTATTTACTACATTTGCTTTTGTGGTATGGTCTGATCCAATAATATCAAGAGTTCTTACTCTACCAACTCTGTTTGTCATACCTACTTTGTGGCCTCCATCTTTATAATATCTTGATGCTTGTCTTGGGCTCATAAAAATATAACCCCCCTTACATCAATAACTCTTCCTCCAAAATTTCTTGTCTGAGTTAAATAAAACATCCATTTGCCAATATCTTCTGTATAAATGTCTGCTGATTTTTTAGCTCCAAAGCCTTGATTGTCATCTGTCATTGTTTAGCATTATAACCACTATTTATAAACTTTTTTATATGTTCTCACTAATAAAAGGTAACAAAACATAACATTTATAAAGCCATTATTATACTGGATACTAGTAGTAAATTATGTTAACACAATAAAATGTTAGTAAAAACAGAAATGATAAACAAAATTAAGGATTATTTTGCCCTTAATATATACGAAACAAAAGTATGGTTAGCCTTGCTTGGTAAAGGAATTGCTTCTGCAGGTGAAGTTGCTGATATTAGTGGTGTTCCTAGATCAAGAACTTATGATGTGCTAGAATCTTTAGAAAAAAAAGGATTTGCAATAATTAAATTAGGTAAACCTGTTAAATATCTCGGAGTTAAACCTAACATAATTTTAGAAAAATTAAAAAATAATGTTAGAAAAGACGCTGAAGAAAAAATTGAGTCTTTACTTAAGATTAAAGATACTGATGAATTTAGCCAGCTTGAAGACTTATATAAAGGCGGAATAAATCCTGCTAAACGTGAGGACTTATCAGCTGCACTAAAAGGAAAATCTAACATTTCAAATCATTTAAGAGAAATTTTAACTGAAGCAAAAAAAGAAGTTATTGTATGTACTCATGCAGATGAACTTCAAGCTAAAGCAAAACTATTCAAGACAACCTTTGATTTGCTGAAAAAAAACAATATAAAAGTTGTTTTAGCACTTAATGGAGATAAAGCAAAAATAAAAAAGCTTTCCGAAACATTTGAAATGAAAATAAAAGATGTAGCAATTGACGCAAAGTTTTTTATTGTTGACAGAAAGGAAATTCTATTTTATCTATCTAAATCTAGTGACAAAGAAGATCTAGCAATCTGGCTAAACTCAGACTTTTTTTCTGAAGCCTTTGCAGTTCTTTTTGAAAAGACTCTTAAATAAAGGAGTTAAAATGCCAATAAAAAAAAGAAATGTTATTAAAGAGAAAACAGAACTAATTGATTTATCTAGAAATAATAAAGATAATTCTTTAGTAAAAAAATTAATTGGATTAGGCTTTCAAAAAATGTCTTTTAATAGAGATGATCAATCTAAAAGGGTTTTATATCAAAGAGAAAAAACAAAAAATGTACCAATTCTTAACTTAATTATAGAAGCAGTTGAATCTGAAAAAAAGGGAAATCACTATATGTTTACAATGAATTCATCCCCAAACAATTACGAAGATGTTACTTCATTTTCACCAGTTTCTGAAAAACGAGTAATAGAGTTTTTAGAATATTATGTTAGTTGTCGTGATAAAGGAAAAAATATAAATCAATGCTAAATGCTAAAACAAAGTAATTTAAAATGGCCAAACTGTATACTATTGTCGGAGAGAAACAAGTAAATCCTGAGTTAGATGCTAAGTTTTCTGTTTATAATGGAGAAGAGCCTACAGGAACAAATATAATAGAGAATCTTACTGGAAAAGAAGTACTCGGAAAGTATGGTGATGTTATAAATATGGTATTAAAAGATAGAAACACCCAAAAAGCAACACTGGTTGTTAAATTAGATTAAAATGAATTCTAAAATATTACCTAAGGATATAGAGTCTCCTCTTGGAAGAAAAAAAGTCTATGAGGCAGTAGCTCAAAATGAAGAAGCTTTAATTTTAGCAGTTTTAGTTAATGCTAGTCAAAATGCAGGAGAATGGATATATGCAGATAGTTTTCCTAAAAGATGCAAATCAACTCTCAAAAATATGTGTAGTGCAGGAAGAATTTTAGAGTTAGATAGAAAATACATGCCAACACAGCAAACCATAGAAAAACTATTTGAATTTTATCCTGCAAATAATTAATATTATTAAATAATCTTTATTTTTGTTATACTCATCTCTTTAATTTTTACTTTGTTGTTTTGTACCCATTTATTTAAAAAGTCTTTAATTTTACCCTTAAATTTTATTTTTGCATAAAGTTTTTTATTTTTTACTAAAACTTTCTTATGTTTTTTCTTAAATTTCTTAGAATTATTAATGTCTCTACTATCTGGTCCCTGAATAATTATCTCTCCTTTGTTTTTAACTGCAAAATAAAAAGTACAATCATGATCTTGGTAATACTCAAATCCACTACCCTTTATATTAAAAAATCTTGATGTCTCAGTTAGTAAGTGCCTAAAAAACTTATTTAACTTGCTTCCAGCAATATCTCCTTCTTGCTTATTTGTGTGGGCAACAACTAAAACAAATTCCTGACCTTTTTTCAATGCAGAATTTTT
>CAZPVF010000021.1:0-11542 GCA_964589955.1 Candidatus Woesearchaeota archaeon | reverse complement strand
TTCGGCACCTGCTGGGCTTAAAATCAGAACTCTTGATTATGTTGCTGAAGATTTTATAAAAATGGATTACAATTCAGAAATTATTGATATTAAAATCAGTGAAACACTAAAACCTGTTAGATTTACTGGTTTAAGAGAAGTTGAAGTTCCTGTAATGCAACTTGATGCTTCAATTATCTATCCAAAAGAGTATGTAAAAGATAGTTATAAAATTGCTTTTGATGGTCATAGGTTTGTATCAGAAAATACATACAGACAAAATAATTTTGGTGTAACAGATACTGAATTAGAAAAATATGTGAAAAATTCTGAATTAAAAGAAAAAGTAAAAAGATTAGTTTCACAAAAAGTTGATGGAAGTTTTGATACTGAAATTTCTTTTATTAGCACTGATGAGAATGGAAATGAAGAAATAGTTTACAATATTTTTGTAAGTCTTGTTGATCCAGATGTTGCAAATCCTGTAAGAATAACTGTTCTAAAATCAGATGAAATAAGAGGAGGTGTTGATACAAAGATTAAAGTAGATTTTGATGCACTTTATGAACTTTTAGACGCGACTGAACAAGGATCATGGAAATATACTCTTCATCCAGATTGGGATAAAAGATTTAGACCTAGAGAACAAATTGATAGAGTCATTGACTGGTTTATAATTAGAGGAAAGCTAGGTAATTTTGAAAATTCTCTAGAAGTTATACCAGAAAATAATAATGTAAAAGAAATATTTTTAGATTTTGTCTACATGTTTGGTGATCCAGGAAGACCAAGTGATTTAGAATAGTGAACGCTAATTATTAGAAAAACACTTTTCTTATATGTAATTTTATCTTACAGAAATATTTAAAAAGAGTATATTATATATTGGATTTATAAAGAGGTAAAATCTTTAGGAACAAAGTTCCTATCTATCTGTTGTTTACAGCAAAAACATGGATGAGGAAGAATTAACAAGACTTTCCGAAACTCCAGATCATCTAGAGGAGGTAACTGATACTTTTGAGGATGACATCGATGGGCTTGGTCTAGATGACTAATCCCTTTTTTATTTTTTTACTTTTAATAAAACTTCATTGTTTTCCTTTTTTAATTCATCATAGCTTGCCGTAATTTCAAGCCTAATATTTTTTACACTTAACTGTCCTATCCACACATTAGTAAGAGATATTATTCTTCCATGACCTATTTTTAAAGGATCAAGATTAACTTCTTTTACTGCTATGTCGTTTGCATAAATTATTATTTTTGCCTGGCCTGCATCTTTAAATCCATTATTTCTAATGCTCATATTTACATTAAGATACTTTCCTTGCATGTTAGCTGTTATATTTTCAAATATTAAATCAGAATAACTAGGAATAGAATATATTAAGTTAATCACATCAATTGTTATAGGACTTATTTCTTGCCCACACTTACTTATTTCATACATTATATCATTAGGATCATCAACATGATCAAAACCCAGAACATGCAGTAGTTCGTGTATTGCAATATTTGGTCTTGGGCATTTTGATTCTCTAAAAAGAAGTATTTTTCCTTTTGTTATAATATTGAACTCTCCAGCTTTTGTTATGTTTGTAGGTCCTCCTTCACCAGCAATGAACAAACCTTCCTCAATTTTTGTTGTGCTATCGCAGTATATTGTTATTTCTTCATTTTGATTAACTGCATAAAAGTCAAGTATTGTGTCTTCTTCTAATGCTTGAAATGCTCTAATTATATCATCTTTTTTTTGAAGTGTGCATTCTTCATCAATTCTATAAGAGATTTTTTTATCAGGAAACCTCATATTTTCATAAAATTGCTTTGCTTGAGCAGTTTTTCCTATACTAAAATCTGATCCCTGATTTTGGATAAAAAATTCTGATTCAGTTATTGGAACAAACCAGTATAAAATAAGTAAAGACATAACTATTATAATAAAAATTAAGCTTAAAAAAAGTTTCATACCCATTTTTATAAATTTAATTAAAATTATTTAAATCTAACTAAAAAAAGAAAAAGAAAAAAAGTTTATTCAGCAGGTTCTTCTGCTGGCTTTTCTTCTTCTGTTGATTCTGCTCCCTCTTCTTCAGTAGGTGTATCAGCAGGTGCTTCTGGAGGAGTATCCTCACTAGCTGGCTCTTGTGTAGTAGGTTCTTCTGCTGGTTTTTCTTCTTTTGTTGCTGAAGCAACTTCCTCTGTCTCCTCAGCTGGAGCAGTTTCTTGAGTTTCCTCTTCTGCCATTTTTATTTTAACCTCAGTTTAAGTGTTTTAGAAAGGAAAAAATGTCTTTTAAGTGTTTCTGTTAATATTTACTACCCTTTAATAATTCCTAATCTTTTTATATGAAAGCTACTCTTCTTTACACACTTTTAGTTTTTTTCTAGATAAGTATTCATAAGCACTATGTGCTGCAGTGCATCCTTCAGCGACTCCAGTAATTAGTTGCTTAAATGATTTATTTGCGACGTCTCCTGCTGCATATACTCCGCTTAAGTTTGTCTCACAATTTTCGTGATTAATAATAATTTCTCCTTTTTTATTTAACTTTACTCCTAGTTTCTTAGCAAGTTTTGTACAAGGGTCACTTCCAATTGCTACATATACTCCATCTACTTTAAGTTCCTTTTTGCCCTTATAAGACTTATCAAGTTTAACTGATGTGACAAAGTTTTTACCATTGATTTTAGTTATGTTTGTGTTATTAATTACTGTTATTTTTTTATTAGCTTTTACTTTTTCTAAATTGGCTGGCTCAGCCCTTATCTTATCACCTCTATATATAATATATACTTTTTTTGCATACTCACATAAAATCAGTGCTTCAACTACTGCAGCATCACTTCCACCAATTACTGCTACAATTTTTTCCTTATATAGTGGTCCATCACATAGTGCACAGTATCCAACACCTTTGTTTTCAAACTCTTTTGAGCCACCAATCTCTAATTTTCTGATTTTTCTTCCAGTTGCAAATATTACTGCCCCAGCTCTATATTCAGATTTATTTGTCTTAATTGTAAAACAGTCAACAATTTTGTTTTTTTTAATTTTATTAATATTTACATTCTCTACTATTTCCTGTTTTATATTAACTAGAGGATAATCTCTTGCATGTTCCTCAATTTTTTTAGCTAGTTCTACTCCAGTTATACTCTTAAATCCAGGATAATTTTCAACTATATGTGTAGTAGTAATAAGGCCTCCGACTGGTAGCTCAGTTCCGTTTGATGAGCCAAATACAACTGTTTTTAGCTCTAATCTTGCTGCATACATGCTAGCTGCTAGACCAGTTCCTCCTGCACCAACAATTGCTACATCATAACTTTCCATAATTAAAAATACAGAATTTAGTATAAAAAGCTTTGTAGGTAATTTTACTAAATATATTGTTACTTTGGAGTTATAACAAAATAGAAACGTTTATAAAGCCAAAAAGCTGCTCAGAATCAATGGTAAATGCTAAATTCAAGTCAGTTTTTGCAATATTAGCTGCAATTCTATTGCTAGCTAACACTGTTTCAGCTGGCTTTAGCATTGACCATTATAATATTGAAAAAACACCAGCAAACATTGTAATTCAGGAGCAAGATATACTTATTATAAGCATTTATGATAGAGGAGATGTGGATGCTGATGGTAATATTACTGAATATGATCTATTCTATCTTATTAGATATTTATACTTTGATGATAAAGCTCCAAAATATTTATATTTAGGAGACTATAATGAGGATGGAAGTGTTAATATATTAGATATAGTAGGAATAATCAATAATTTAAGAGATCAAGGTATTTTTCCAGATGATCTTGCAAATTATAAAAAAGGAGACGTTAATACTGATGGAAAAATAAATGTTGATGATGTATATTTTCTTATAGATTATATTTACAAAGATGGAGAAAAACCAGCTGCATTATATTTAGCTGATTTTAATAGTGATTTTAAGATAAATTTACTTGATATTACTGCAATAATTACTTATCTAAAAGAAAACAATCTTTTAGATAGTGAGGGCCCAGTAATTGATTTAGTGAGTCCTGATGATGATACATTTAGAACAAGTGAGAGTAAAAAAGACATAAGATTTAAGTTTGTTGTAGCTGATGAAAATGAGATTGATTATTGTGAGTTAATAATTGATGATTACACACATAAAGTATTTGATAACCCTAATAAAGGAGTTGAGATAAAAGTAACAATAGAGCTTGATAGAGATGATTATAAATGGAAAGTAATGTGTGTTGATGTTTTAGGAAATATTGGATATTCTGATGTTTGGGATTTTGATATAAAAAAGAAAAAAACTACTAGTGATGATGAAGATGAGGATGAAGGAGTTTATTACTATGATAATTCAGATGATGATTTTTACTCTGAATCATACCAAGATACAAATCCAATTGATTTAGGTTCAGATGATACCGAAGTCGATACTAATAGAAAATCACAAATTAACTTCTTTGTTGAATATCTAGTACCAATTTTTTTAGCACTCTTTATAATTTTAATTCTAATTATGCTTGGAATTGTTTTAAGTAGAAGATAGTTTTTTACAATAATCTTTAAATAGATTAAGTTTTTTTGCTTTTTTATGGTTGAAGAAAAAAGAGGATTTAACTCACTTGCTATTCATTCAGGATATCATGCTCAAGTTGGATCAGTTAATCCTCCAATTGAAGAATCTTCTACATGTGCATTTGTTAGTTGTGATGATGGTGCAAAAAGATTTGCAAGTAGAGACAAAAAAAAGATTTATTCTAGATTTTCTAATCCTACAGTTGAAGCTTTAGAAATTAAGTTAGCAGATTTAGAACAAGGATATAAAGGAATTGCAACTGCTTCAGGAATGGCTGCAGTAAATGCAATATATTTTCATTTTTTAGATAAGAACGCTCATGTTATTGCTACTTCTTCAATGTATGGACCATCAAGAGTAATACTAGAAAGTCCCAAATTTTACAAAAAATGGGGGGTCCAGGCAACATTTTTTGATACTTCAGATATTGATTCTGTAAAAGCCGCTATTAGGCCAAATACAAAGCTAATAATGGTGGAAACACCAGCAAATCCAACATTATCTATTACTGATATTAAAAAAATTTCTAATTTAGCTAAAGAACATAATATTTCTCTAGTAGTAGATAATACTTTTTGCTCACCATATCTGCAAAAACCTCTTTTATTTGGTGCAGATGTTGTAATACACTCTTTAACTAAGTCAATTGGAGGACATGCTGATTCAGTTGGAGGAATAATAATTCCTAAGACTGAGGAGCTTTATTATAGTATTTTACCAATTGTTACTAGTACTGGTCCTACAATGGCACCACATACAGCAGCACTTTTCTTTAAAGGAGTGAAAACTCTTGGAATAAGAATGGAAAAAATGCAAGAAAATGCAAGAAAAATAGTAAAATTTTTACAAAATCATCCTAAAATTGATTGGGTAGCTTATCCCGGATTATCTAACCATCCACAATATAGTCTAGTTAGTGAGAGAGTTCAGATGAAAGGACCTGGTTACATGCTAAATTTTGGAGTAAGAGGAGGTTTAGATAATGCCAAAATAGTTTTGGATAATTTAAAATTAATAACTCTAGCAGTTTCTTTAGGAGGAGTAGAGTCTTTAATCCAACACCCTGCTTCTATGACTCATGCAGGAATTGCACCAGAGGAAAGAGTAAAAGCAGGGATAACAGATGAATTGGTAAGGCTTTCGGTAGGAATAGAAGATGTAGAAGATTTAATTTATGATTTAGGCCAAGCTTTGGAAAAAATTTATTAAATTTGACTTCACATAACTTTTTAATATGCTTCTAACTTCTAAAAGTATGCCAATAATAAAATTCTTTAAAAAAATAATTAGTTCAGAACCAGAACCAGTAGTAATAGAAAAAATATCAATTGAAGATGTTCCAGAATTGATAAGAAAAAAGCAAGATGAAATAAATTCTTTAGAAAAAGAAATATTTGATATAGTAGATAGTAAAAATAAGCAAGAAATTAAAGAAATAAAAAGAAAAATATCTGAATTAGAGAGTTTTGATTTTAAAAAAAGTAAAGCTGAGGAGAGGGCAAAATTATTTGTTAAAGAAAATATGAGAAATTATATTTCTCATATAGAAAGTTTTATTACTGATCTAGAAAAATTAGAACAAACTAATTTGCAAGATTTTATAAATAAAATAAATAATATATTCTCTGACCTAGATAAAAAATCTTTTATTAATTATAAAAAAGCTTCATACCTTCTTGAAAGACAATTATCTCAAGTTAAACAAAGCACAGTAATTTTATCAAAACATCATAAAAAAGTTTTTGATGAAAAAAAAGATATTCTTGATAAATCACAAAAAATAAATGAATTAAAATCAAATTATGAGGAATTTACAAAAAATAAAGAAAAAATTATGTCTTCAAAAGAAGATTTCAATAAATTAAATGAAAAAATTAAATTAGTTGAGGATGAAATTAAATTAAATCTAGAAAAAATTGAATTAATAAAATCTAGTAATGAGTATTTAGAAAATTTAGATAAAATTAAAGAGCTAGAAAATATTGAAAAAAAAATTTCTGATGAAATATTATTACTTAAAGAAATAGTTGATTTTAAAGAACTAGGAAATTTATACCATACAATTCCAGAAAAGAATAGTATTGTAAAAAAACATAGAGAAAATTTTGTAAAAGAATTTACTAATGATTGGGGAATAAATTTAGTTAGTCTTTATTCAGATACTAATCCTAAAAAGAGTCAAATTACAAACAAGATTGATAAAATTATCAATTTAAATAAAAATAAACAAGGAATAAAATCCCAAATAAAACAAGACTTAGATAAACCACACCATGATAAAATTAAAGAACTAGAACAAAATATTAATAATTTAAAATTGGAAATAGATAAAGTCAATAAACTTAATGAAAAACTTAAGTCAAGTGAACAAGAATTAATTAGTCTAGTTAAAAAAAATTTAAAACATTTTAACTTAGAATTAGTTTAAATCATTGTATTATCATGGACATTACAATTTCCATCAACACATTCAATAAATAAATTAATTGTATCTATTCCTCTAATATAATAATTCCATGCAATCTCTTTATTTACATTACTACTTCCACTTTGGCGGTTTATGACATCAACATAACCATAATTCTAAATATTCATTCTTTGAAAGCTGTTATTATTTATTGTAATATTTCCTTTTATTTGGTTATCAGTATATATTCCATAAAGTCGTGTTCTATTTATTGTGTTAAATGCTATAGTAACATTTGTAGAATTTTGAATTTCCAATCCACTATTATTAGAATCTAATAATAAATTATTATAAAAATCAACTTCTTCACACCACCTTATCACTGTACCTCTGTGATAATTGAATTCTAAACTATTATTTTTAATACTAATATTTTTACAAATATAATTCAATCGTCCCTCGATATTTATGCCCCCCTGATTGGACAAGTTGATCCCCCCTCCCTAAGCATCAAGCGTTGTGTTATACATTTTATTGTTTTCGATAATTAAATTGGTTCCTGAATAAAGATTAGTTGTTCCTTCTGAAACACTATATATCCCAGCACAATTTGTATTTGTGATAGTATTTGCTCTAACTACTACATCATCACCTATTGCACTAATTCCCCTTGTTGCAGAATTATTAATAATATTTTTAATTATGTTAATCCTGTATGATTTTGCCGTATTAGCAACATAACTAATAACAGCAATAGCATCATCCCCAGTGTCTCTTACTTGGTTGTTTGAAACAACTATATTATTGCTTCTTCCGGTAATATGAATTCCATCAGCCAGAGTGTGAGCGACTCTATTGTTAACAACTTCACCATTATTTGAGCCATATGTAATCATTATTCCTGCAGTAGCACAATCAACTATTTCTAAATTATCAATTCTAAAATTTGATGAACCATTAGCTACCACGCAGCTAGCAATGTTTGCTGTTTGTCTTATTGTAGAAAATGGAGAAATTATTTTTAGGTTAGTAAGACTAGATCCACTTGAGTTGAGTAAAATTGCTGAAGAAAGAGGATTAGATGCACTAAGAATACTGTTTTGTCCTTCACCAAACATTTCAACTCCTTCTAAGTATTGTAGTTTGAATAATTAAAGATTCCTTCTGGAACATAAACTCTTTTTGAGTTTGCTTTTGCGTAATTTATTGTGTTTATAATTTCAATTGTGTCGTTACCTAGTCCATCTCCTATTGCTCCACCATAATCAATAATACTTACAAAATCACTTATAAGAAAATTTTTGGTATCAGCAAGATTTCCAATCTTTTCTATACCATTAACTATTCCAGTTACTGGGTAAAGCTCAACTTTTTTTTGGACTTATTAATTGACCTATTAAATCAATATTAAATAGAGCTATACCAAGTTCTTCTATTTCAATAAGTTCTTCATATATGTAACTGGTTGTGTCATTTTTGAAAACTAATTTGATTCCTTTTACATTTCCTTGTCCAGGATTCCTTTTTAGAATAATTTCTGCAGTATTTCCAGCCAAGTTTGCCTCAGTTATTTCCAAATTTAGGGTAAACCCTTGAGAAGTTCCTGAAACTTCCTGGGATCCTGTTTCAACAAGATTCAGTACAACTGCTCATACTATTGCAATTGCAACTAATACAAGTAAAATTAGTATAATTGTTGTAATTACCCCAGATAGACCATGCTTACCCCTCTTTTTTATTTTGAAAATCATTTCTTCTTGGTTTTTCTTTTCCTGGTTTTCTTTTTTGTCTTTTTTACTTTTTTCTTTTTAGATTTTTTATCTAGGTGTAGAGCTAGCATAAAAGTAAATAGTCCTAGAACAAAACCCACAATACTTAATGTTGCTTTAGTTGTATACCCTTCATCTTTAATAACATCAGCTGTAGCACTCATTCCAAGTAGTGTTAGCGAAATTATTAATGAAATAATTGATACTCCTGCAGCAATTTTACTTAATAAAATAAGTCTTTTTACATATTCGGTTTCAGTTATTTCGTGATGAAGTTGCTCAATTATTTTGGGATCCTCAATTACTCTAATTTTTTCTTCACCTCCCTCATCTTTAACTACCTGAACAGCTACTTCTTTTTCTTTTAGCTGTTGTTCTTTTGTTCCTTTCATAATAAAATTAATACTAAGAAGTATATAAAATTAAGTTTATCTTACATTTTGTTGCACAGTAAGTCTAGCTTGATGCTTGAGTAAATCCACAAGAATTTGCAACTAATATTCTACACGCATCATCAGGACAATCTATTGGATTATCATATTCATCATAGCAATCCATTTCATTACCTCCTCTGCATGAATTGTATGTATTTACAAAACATCTCATAGACCAGTCAAGTGCTTGTGGAATTTCTATACTGGTTGCTTGCATTTCCAGATTTGTTCCTTGTCCGCTTACTATTGCAGCACCTTGGTAAAATGTCTTAAATATTAAGACAACAACTATACAAAAAATTACCACAATTGCAACAATAAGAATCTTTACTAAATCATCACTCTTTTTCATATTAAACTCAAGAATAGATTATTTATAAATTTTTTATTTTAATAAATCTTTTCATTTACAATAGTCTATAATTAGAGGTAGAGATTAAATTTATCCCAATTATTAAAAAAAATAATCATAGCAGTGTTAGGAATAAGATTTGTGAAAGATAGAATTGCTGAACCTACTGAGATAATCAGTCCTGCATAAAATTGAATTGGTTTTTCTCTTTTTTCCATGTTATCTTTAGTCTTTTTTATTTATAAATTAAACTATTAACTGAAAAATATAAAATTTTATTAAGTAATTTTTCATTAAATATCTAAAAGGAGGATAGAATTATGAAAAAACAATTTTATTTATTGTTGTAGGAGTTTTCTTAATTTCTTTTATTTCTGCTCCAAATCCATTTAGTCCTGCAAATGATAACAATATTAAAGCAAATGGCAAAATTGTGAGTCTTAATTTTTATGAAAAAGGTAAATATGGAGAGTTTACGCAGAACAGTGGATGGGCGAGAATAGTTTATAATTCTGATAAAAGAGAGTATACTCTTAATGCAAAAAACCTGGTTTCAGATACTACATATGCTTTAGTTAAGTGTGATGATTATAACTATTCTACTATTTATATCTTAATGAGGCATCCAAGTAATAGTAATGGTGGGCTTAGGTTAAAAGGCTTTTGGAGTTTTCCGTGGCACGGTTATTTTAGAGTAATGCCAGATATTGAATTTGTTTTGTACTTATCAACATCAATAAATTATTTTTCTTTTTTTATCAAATAAGGTATGGTATGCCTTTATAAAAAGAGAACTAGACCAGGCAAATGGCACTTCTGAGCTATAAAACCATCTTTTAACAGGAGTTCCATCTTTTTCATACACTTCATAGACATTATTATACTTGATAATGGTTTCTGAAATTTTCTCAAGAATTTTGTAAGCATCTTTTTTCATTTTTAACTTAAACTTTACTATAACATCTTCAGCTCCGAGCCATAACCAACACATTCCGTAATTGTGATAATCATATAGTCCTAAAAGAAATAAGGGATAAAAAATAAATTTATAAGGATACTTAGGAAAATTTGTTAGTGATGGAACATACTTATTTATTCCACACTTTTTTATCTCTTTTTCAATGCTTTTGGCTTGTTGTTTGCTAGCAATTTTCCAGTGAATGGAAAGTAAATTTCCAGCAGTATTAAAAACCTTTAACTTTTTTCCCATAAGAAGATAATTACTATAAAATTTACCATTCCAAAATTTGCTATTTATCATATTTTTAACCTTTGTATGAAGTTCTTGGAAATAAGTTGATTCTTTTTTCTTTTTAAGTAATCTAGCTATTTCAGCAATTGCACGTACAGCAGCACAATGACAGACATTAGGATATATAGATTCCCCATTAAAATTTAAAGAGTCTTCCCAAGTAGAATGTGGATGGTTTTCAAGAAGTAAATTATAGTTTGAATCGCTCTGGAAGTTTCTTACTAATATTTTTTTAAATTTTTCATAGTGCTTTTTTCCAAATTGATAATCTTTAGTGTTTTTAATATAATAGTGGGCCGCAACTAGCAATAAAGAATTGGTATCTATTGGAAAATGTCTATTCGCATCGTTTCTGTATCTTACACCAAGTTTTTTTTCTTGCTTTATTCCTAGAAGCATTTTGATGTGTTTTTTGACTTGGTTGTAAGCTCCTACCCGCAAAGGAACTTGACCATCTTTTCTAGTATACTTTAAAAATAATTCAAGATTTTTCTTAACAATTTTCTTATCACCAATTTCTAAAGCACCAATACAAGAAAAAAAAGAATCTCTTGCCCAGTAATCACTGTAATGGTTCAACCCAGCAATGATTCCATGTTTTTTATAGCAAGATCTTAAAGCAACAGTTGCAATTTTGTATGCTTCTTTCATAACTTTAGAAGGAACGTGCACACCTTTTTTCATAGTACTATATATAAAACTATCTTTTTAAGGCTTTGGTGAAACCATTATAAAATAAGGTGACCACCTTATCTTAACTAAA
>CAZPVF010000020.1:8992-11622 GCA_964589955.1 Candidatus Woesearchaeota archaeon | reverse complement strand
AAACTCCAGTAACATTAATTTCCTTTCTTCTTTCAAATGAAGAATTCCACCAATTTTCTGGATCTAAACTCACATTTATTGTCCCACAATCATCATAAAGACAAGTAAGATTTAAAGTAACATTAAAAAAATTATTCTGGGTTGCATTAATATTTGTTGTAGGGTAAATCAAATCCAAATTAATTTTTGAAGGAGTATTATTAACTGTCATATTCCAAATTTGCTCATCAGATCCAGCAATATTAGATATATTAACTTTTATTTCATAAATCCCTTCTTGAGAATAATTTCCTAACCAAGTATAACTACTACTATTTATATATTCTATTTCCTCACTATCATTTACAAACCACCTAATAGTAATGGGAGTCTCATTTGAATAAGAAATACTAAAGACCTGATTATTTGGTTCCACAATTGAAAAGGCGTCCGTTACAGGGGCATAAACATTAATTACTGGAGCCTCTTCTGTTATTGTAAAAGTCCTATTAACTGAAACAGAATTTATGTTTTCTGTATCATACGAAGACATACCCCACCTAAAAATTCCTTCTCCTTCAGCAGAAAGATCTACTGTAAAAATATATTCTGTATTATTTATTCCTGAAGTATTTGTTTCATTTAAATGCCATCCTGAACTCCAATTTCCCCATAAACTAACATTTTTAACATTTCCATCATCATAAACTGTTGCATTAAAAGTAATTGAAGAAGAAGTTAAATTAAAATCATCTTCATCTTCTGGCTCTCCAAGAACAATTGTTGGTCCAGAAGTTCCACAAGTATTATCTCCTTTACAAACCAATCCTTCAGCACAATTATCATTTGAACAACAAGTCTGTCCTTGTGTTCTTGATTCATTAACAACACACCCTAAACTTTGAGAATTACAAATAAGTCCATCAGCAACAAAATTTCCATCACTAATATCACTATCACAAGAATCGTCATCACTACAACTAGAAGAGGTATTAAGATAATTAGAACTATTATAACAAACCATGCTATCTGTTTCACAACTAGAGCTCTCAAAAACACAAATTCCCTGAATATCCCATCCATCCCCTGCACTAGAATCACAAGGATCAATATCTGATCCAACACTACATCCTGCTTTTAACGTTCCCTCATCATCATAAAGTTCTCCTGTTGTACAAGTATTTGAATCAGTACAAACACCATTAGCAGTATAACTTCCATCTATAATTGAATTATCACACCTATTTGCTTCACTAGTACTAACTCCACAAATAGAACAAGTTGATTTGTAATGGGAATCCCCGTTATCATAACAAGCATGTCCAGTTTCATCACAAGAATTATCAGTTAAACATATTCCACTAGCTGAAAAATCAACTGTTAAAGAAGTTGTACATCCATTTGTATCTGCACAACTTGCACAGGTATCTTCATAATAAGCCCCATCATAACAAGCATGCCCTGAATTTTTACAATCCCAACTTCCACCATTATTTGTATCAGATAAACACATTGAATTAACACTAAAAGTTCCAGAAGTTGGTGTTGTCTCACACTGATAACCATCTGCACTTGAGCTACAAGAATAATATGTTGAACCTACCTCAGCCACGTCACTCCCATCACAACCACCCCCAACAACACACAAACCACTTTGTGTCCAAGGATTATTTAAATCATCTAAAATTGATGAATCACATCTATCACCACTTCCACTATCACAATTTTGAATAAATTTTAAACCATCAGATTGATCAACTCTTACTTCAGCAGCAGTTGTTAAACAAGTTCCACCATACATAACCATTCCTAAAGCAGTATAATCCCCATCAGTAATACTAGTATCACAAGAATCTCCTGCACTATCTTCAGTATAAGTCTCTGCGCAATCCCCGTAGTTCGCTCTATAATTTGAATCATCATAACAAGCCCCGTTTGTGGTGTCGCAAGTTGAACCGTAAACGCAAATTCCTTGAATATCATAAGTGGCATCGCTAGCGTCAGTGTCACAAGGATCCACGTCGGTTCCAGTACTACATCCTGCTTTTAACGTTCCCTCATCATCATAAATTCCAGAAGTCGAACATCCACTAGTTGTACAAAGTCCATTAGCACTGTAATCCCCCCCACTAGTTATTGAATTATCGCATCCTTTAGGACTAGCAGTGCTAGTACCACAAGTTGAACACGCTTGAACATAACCCCATGTAGCTCCTTCATAACAAACATAACCTGAAGTTTTACAATCAGTCGACGTGTTAATGCACATACCATCCTGAGAATAACTACCGGTGTTAGCACTATCACACTGCACTCCTCCATGATTTGAACCATGCTGACAATTACCATAAAATTGTGTTCCATCCAAAACAACATCAGTCAAATCACAAGATCCTGTATAAACACATAATCCTATATCAGGACTACCCCATCCGTCGCTGGCGTCAGTATCACAAGGATCCTGGTCACTCCCACTTCCGGCACTGCAACCTGCCTTTAGTGTTCCTTCGTCGTCATAAACATCCCCGCTAGATACACAAGTAACCCCACTATTATCTGCACAAATTCCCTCAACATTATATTCAAAATCTCCTGAAGTAAATGCAGCTACAGAGCACTCTGCTAAAGTAGAATATGTATTCCCACAAAGA
>CAZPVF010000020.1:0-8982 GCA_964589955.1 Candidatus Woesearchaeota archaeon | reverse complement strand
TGAACAAGCATTACGCAAAGCCCCTGAAGTTCTCATACAAACATGACCTGTAGTATAACAAAAACCAGAAACAGTGCAAAGACCATTCTGAACAAAATTCCCATTAGTTGCAGTACTATCACAAGAATCTCCTTCATTTGCACAACTAACATAAGCTACATCTGTTCCCAAAGTACAAGTATCCCCACAATTCATTCCAACAAAACCAGATGAATCACAAATTGTGGAAGTACATGTTCCATGGGCAGTCCAAGCATCACTAGAACTTCCATCACTACAACCATAACCATCATAACTTGAGCAAGACCCAGTAGCCCTGCACGTTCCAGCAATACATTCTCCAGAACAACAATCATCCCCATATGTACAACCCTCTCCATTTGCAGTACAAGTAACACAGTCACTATCAGATCCGTCTGTATCCCCATCACAATCATTATCAATACCATCACTACAAGATGTTTCGGTAGGATATTCAGTCTCTCCAGAATCATCCCCACAACAAGCAGCTGAACCTGAATTACCCGTCCACGTATGACCATAGTATGTTTCAGAAACACAATGGGTTGTACTAGTGCCTGAAGTATAACAACATTTAGCACAAGCAGCACTCGAAGTATCACAATCAACGCAAGCAGCATTAAAATTACCGGAATCACAAACACCAGAATAACAACAAGCCTGCCCATTAACACACGCATCAGCGAATCTCCCACATATAGAAAGCAAAGGCTCATAAGTTTGATTTTGGTCCCCACTCTGATTCCCAGAATAACCATACGGAACAATAGTCACGTTATTAATAACAGCATTAAAAATATCCAATCTTGAAATGTTAATTATGTTAAAAAAATCAACAAGATATTCAATTGGTTTTCCTGTGGCCCTGAACCGATATCTCAAATCACTAGGGGTTAAAGTTTCATTTTCCAAAACAAGGGCAGCAGATGCAGCAACCATTGGAGCAGACATTGAAGTCCCGCTTCTATTCTCATAACCGCCCCCAAAAACAGGGACAGTAATGTCTTTACCCGGAGCCAAAACATCAACCAATCCATTTATATTGGAAAAACTCGCAATCTCATCAGACTTTGTCGTCGCTGAAACTCTCGTTGCATTACTTGCACAACTTGGAGCTTTCAAACTGCTAGATCCGTCATTTCCTGTTGCAGCAACCACAAAAATGTTTTCACTAACAGCGTAATTAACCAACTCCGCGACAATATTTGAATCACAAAACCCAGAGTAATTTCCAGCACCAATACTAAAACTAATCACATCAACGTCTTGATCAATACACCACTGCAAACCCTGTAAAACATCACTCTCATACCCAGTTCCATTTTCATTAATAACTTTTGCTACATAAATTTCAGATCCAGGTGCAATCCTAGAAAGAATTCCTACAACATTTGTTCCATGACCGTGGTCATCCATTGGATCTCCATCATTGTTTATAAAATCGTAACCTTCAACATAATTATTAATATCAGAATGATTATAATCAACCCCTGTATCCAAAACACAAATTCTTTTACCAAAACCAGTTAAACCAAAATCATTTCTTACTTGTTCTGAATTTATGATTTCTTCAGAATCTTCAATCAATAAGTCAGTCTTTTGGTCAAGAACTATTTTTTCTACAAAATTATTTTCCTCTAACTCTAAAACCATCTCATCAGTAAGCATTAAAACATCAACTTCTTTTCTTTTAAGATTAAATTCTTTTTCAGAAATATCATAATCTTTTAAAAAACTTCCATCAATATCTCTTTTTAACTTAACAATCATTCTTTTATCTCCAACAACATATTCTAATTTATAACTCTGATCCCCAATTGTAGGAACCATCCATTCAACATAATCAACTAAATAATCTCCATCTTTATCAACAGGATCAATCTCAACCTCACTTCTCACACCATTTTCCACAGAATAAAGTTTTGCTGCTTTTTTTGTTATTTTAAAAGGTATTTGAGTAAAAGATAAAATATTTTCATATTCTATGCCTTTAGGATTTTTAATAACAATTTCTTTTGTGTTTTCATTAATAATTTTTTCTTCTGCATAAGGTGCTTCTGTATAATATTCTATAATAATCTCTTCTTGATTTTCAATTTCCTCTAAAATTTCAACAATAACCCCTTCTCCAATACCATGCTCAACAACTTGACCAGTCATTCCTCTAAAAATACTAAGAAAAAAATTAAAAATTCCAAAAGAACTCTCTTCTTCCACACCTTTTTCTAACTCATCAAAAGTTTTTTCATTTTCAACATAAGCAGCAACATCCTCTTCAACAATTCCTTTCTTTTTTTTCACATTAACTTCCCCAGAATTATCAGGCAGATCTATCTTTAATCCTTTTACTTTTTCTTTATCTTTTAATTTAACTTTTACTTTTTTCTCCCACTTAACTGGTTGACCTAAAACTGCACTGTACTGCCTAGTTGTAACCTCAGTAACAATATTAATATTAGTTTCATTAATTCCAATAACTGTTTTATTAACAATAGTAACATTGCCAGTAATATTTTCAACTTCTACACTCTCATCTGTCTGATTTGTTATATTCAAACTTGCCCCAGCACTACCCTCACTCTCCTCCCAAACATCACTTTCTATTTCAATACTTTCATTTTCTTCAACTACTGTATCATTTTCAGGTTCAACTGTCTCATTAATTGATTCAACACTCTCATCTTCTTCAATTTCAGAAATATCTTCTTCTGTTTCATTAACTTCAATAACCTTACCAGTATCCTCTTCTATATTATCAACACTTTCATCAGAAGTGCCAGCTTCAGATTCTGTTTCTGAATTAGAACTCTCCTCTCCACTATCACTACTCTCTTCACTAGACTCATCTGAACTACTTTCACTCTCAGACTCAATACTAGAACTATCGTCACCCGAAGAACCACTATCTCCTCTACTAAAACTGTCTCCAGCTGAATCATCACTCGAATCAGAACTGCTTTCACTTCCAGTATCTCCACCTGAATCTCCAGAATCAGCTCCACCTTCAGTAGTATAACCAGTCAAGAACCCAAAGACTTTTCCAAAAAAGTTAGGTTTTTGCTCTAAGTTAGTTTGGTCTTGTGGGTTCAACTGGTAATTTAGTATTGCAACAGCAATTATGATTGAAATTATTGCAAGAAGTAAAACAATAG
Organism: Candidatus Woesearchaeota archaeon; assembly: GCA_964589955.1. Taxonomy (GTDB): domain Archaea; phylum Nanobdellota; class Nanobdellia; order Pacearchaeales; family GW2011-AR1; genus CAZPVF01. Next base: position 5,809 of record CAZPVF010000020.1, on the reverse strand, counting down.
TCCAAGGGTGCCTATGTTTTTTTACATTTAATTTTATTTTTTTAGTTACAGCACGCTCTTGTTTATAATCTGGTAAATATCTAGAATGAGTTTTTCCATTTTTATCTCTATAACTTTCATAATAATAAGGCCCAAAAGTCTTCCACTCACCATTCACCTTTTTTTTAATATATCTCTTATAGACCACCTTTTGTTACACCAACTTTTACAGAGCAAAAACCTAAAAAAATTATGTGCTGTAACTATTTAAACTTAATTATTATAAAGATAAATTTTAAAAATTACATAAATTCTTTAATTTTATGATAATAAGACATGTTAAAAAAAGTAATGTATCTGAAATGTTTCAAAAATTCAGAGACGTTTCTATTACACTGCAAGATATAAGTAAAAAAAATCCTCCAAAAAGTGGCTTTTATGAATATAAATTAAAATATTCTGAATTTGAAAAAAGAGCACTGTCTCCCCTCTCACTAGTCTGCATTGACGATAGTAAAGTGGTTTCTTACTTACTTTCACTACAAATATCAGAAGTTAATAATTTAATAAATTCAGGAATAACTAATCCAGTATTTAATAGAATTAAAGGCTTAGACAAAAATGTAATTTATTTTGATCAATTACTTGTAAGTAGGGATCTTCCAGCACATGCTTTTGCAGCAAGAATACTTCAGACTGGAGATAGACTAGCTCAAGAAATTGGTTCACCAGGAGCAATTGGAGCAACACCAGTTTCCCCATGGTATAATCTCGCCCCACATAATTTAATTAGATATCAAGGCTTTATGAAAAAAGATACAGTTAAAACAGACTCCTGCAATCTAGGTTTATATGTAAAACCATACTGGAAACTAGATACTCCTTTTGAGAATTTTGGAAATGACTTAATTCTTCCTAACTAAATATTAAACAACTTTAGGTTTTTTATTCCAATCTAATCCTTTATTTTTAACTAAAAAGCCTTTTGCAAAAGTAAGAAGACCTTCTAAATGTTTAATATGACCTCTAGGTAGATTAACCTGACAAAAACTTGAATCTGCAAACTCTTGGTATGCCCAATGTGATCCCACAACTGCCTTAGATATTAAATCATCCTTATTTACTAAATCCCAATCCTCTGAGTTAAAATATATTAGATATAGATCATTTTTATCTTTATCTATAAGTTGAGCTCCTAAAACACCTGGAGCAAGTTCTGCAAGACTAAAAACAGCTCTGTTTTTTTTCAGTAATAATTCCTCTTAGTTTTGATAAAATCATCTACACCATCATCTGGATTTATTTCCATTAAAGGGCTTCCATATCTAATCATAAAATACCCAAAAATAACTTAACTTAAAAATATTGCTAACTTCTACTACCTAGTAACAATTTCAAGCCCATCACGATGCTTTAATTCATAATCTTTTCCTACAGCCTTTTTTGTTCTGGCATCAATTGCTTTTATAAAATTCTTTCCAAAATCAGTATGAAGATAATATGCAAAGTCAAGCGCAGTACTACCCCCAGGAAGCAAGAAACAATCAGGTAAAATATTACCTTTAGAGTCACCCAATTTACTAGCTGAAGCAGGAAAAACAGCAACATAACCTAAAAGATCAAAAACTGCTGTATTAAGTATTTCCTGAACACCAGTCCTGCCAAAATCATTTAGTACACTGCTCTTAATTTTCCCAAGTGCTTCTTTTTGTTTTCCACTCAATCCTTTAATTTCTTTAAAATTATTATTACCAGGAATATATTCAATTAATTCAGCTTTTGCGGCTTGTCTTAATGCTAGCTCACTATCAGCACTAGCAGGTATTATTACAAAATCATTATACTTTTCTTTAAGTTTAACTAAATTTTCTTTTGAATTAGGTAAATCAATTTTATTTGCAGCAATTATTGTAGGTTTTGATATTCTTCTTAATCTTTTTACAAATGTTTTTATTTGTTTTTCATCCCAAGCACTTATTTTTTCAGGTAGGGTAACAGATCTTAGTGTGTCTTTTACCTGCTCCTCAGTTACTTTAAGTCCACTAAACTGCTTTGCAATAGCAACTGTGACTTTTTGTTTTTCCATATCTGCTTTACGTGCAAAACTTTTCCAAACTTTCATAAAAATATTATAATACCACATATCTAACTCCTCTTCTAAAAACTCTACATCCTCACACGGATCATGATTTTTAGCTGGTTTACCTTTTATATCAGTTGTTCCACTAACATCAACTATATGAATAAACACATCAGCTGATCTTAAGTCATCTAAAAACTGATTTCCTAATCCTTTTCCCATAGACGCACCAGGAACTAACCCTGCAACATCCATAATCTCAACTGGAACAAATCTTTCACCATTTACACAAAATCCTTTTTGAGGATTACATTTAGTATCAAACTCTTTTTCTAAGCACTCTACTCTAACATAACCCACACCAGTATTAGGTTTTATTGTAGTAAAAGGGTAATTAGCTATCTCAACTTCAGCTAAAGTTGCTGCTTTAAAAAACGTTGACTTTCCTGCACTAGGCTTACCAACTAACCCAATTAACATGAAAAATAAGAGTCAAATTCATTTTTAACACTTTCCCCGCAACCTTTTTAACCTGTAACTTCTTAAAAAGTATATAAAAGAGGAAAAATTAATGGTATTTGAAAACATAGGCTACATACTACTAGGTTTTATTGCAATAGTATTAATCTTTCTTATAACTCTAGCACTTTTAGAAAAAAAACTTCATATTAGATTTCTTAGAGGAAGATATAAAAGAAATGAAATATACATTGAAAAAATAGCAAAAGTAAATATAAAAAGTCCAAAAATAGGTCTTAAAGAACTAAGTAAAATTGGAAAAAACTTTTTTCGTGAAGCATTTCACTTTAAAGGAATGCCTGAATACTCATTTCTACAAACATACTTTTATAAAAAAAACAACAGAAAAGCAACACAATTTTGCAGTGAAATAATAAGGTTTATGTACTCTAAAGAAGACCCAACTCAAGAAAAAATACACGAAATGATCCAGCTTCTAGCTGAAATTGTTGCAAGTAACAAAATTATTACTAAAGAACAGAAAGTTGAACTTGATCAAAAATCTAAAAAAAGAAATCCTCTAATAAAAACAATAATTAATAGGGTTAAAAAATAATATCCTCTTACTAATAAAGAGTCTAGCTTCCAAATTATATTCAACCGATGAGAGACCAATTAAGGAGTTGGTTTTGATGTAATACATAAGATACAATTAATCCCAAGCCAGTGAAAATCGATGTTATAAACTTGAATTTATTCCAAAAATGATATTAAGGGTATCTTAATTTAGATTCAGAATGAAATTTAAATAATAGGTATGGGAAAGCTCTTTTAATTAACCGAACAATCCTACTCGGATTAACAATTACCAAGGTTTTGATAAAAAGAGCATGCGATATGGTATAATTTAAGGATGAATTTGAAAAATTCAAATAAAAAAATTTGAATTTTTTTATTTTTCGAATCAGAATTATTTTCGTTCCAGACAACGCCAAGATTCAATCAATTTTTTATATTTAAAATTACTAAACATCTTACAACGATATTTAGTTTAGAATTAAATAAGCCAAAAAGCAATTACAACTAACTAAAGCCAAGTATCTCTGCCCACTATACTCATGAAATTAAAAATAAATAATTTAAGAAACACAAGTCCTTAGATAGTTCAAACTCTTCTTGTCCCTAGTTATAAAATGAAAAAAAAGGTGATTGTTATTAGTCTTGGTGGAAGTTTAATTATTCCTAATGAAATTAATACTAAATACTTACTCAAATTTAAAAAAACAATAAAAAAATTTACAAAAGACTATAAATTTGTGATTGTTACTGGTGGAGGAGGTCTAGCTAGAATTTATATTAATTCTCTAAAAAGTATTAATGCATCTAGAACTATGCAAAGCCTTGCAGGAATTGCAGCAACAAGAAATAATGCAAGATTCATGAACTACTTTTTTAACTATGAACCTAAAGCAGGAATTCCTCTTAAAATGAGTCAGATAAAAAAATATCTAAGAAAAAATGATTTTGTTTTTTGTGGAGGACTAAGTTATAGAAAAAGGCAGACGTCTGATTCCACAGCAGCACAAGTCACTAAACACCTAAAATGTGAATTTGTAAATATTACTAATGTAAAAGGATTATATAATAAAGATCCTAAAAAGCACAAAAACGCAAAATTTATTCCAAAAATTACATGGCAAAACTTCTACAAAATAGCAAACAAAACTAAATTTAATCCAGGTCAACATTTTGTACTAGACCAAACAGCATCACTAATAATAATGAATCATAAAATAAAAACAACAATTATAGGAACAAACATAAAAAACTTTGAAAATTATCTTTTAGGGAAAAAATTTATTGGAACAATAATTGTTGATTAAATTACACATATTTTTATAAAGAATTAAAAATTATTTGTATTACGATCAGAAGAGCAATTAACCTTGATTATTTTGATACAGAAAAATTTCCTTTTTCTCAAGCAATATTAAGAATGTGCAGGTGTGGAACTTTTACACTAAGAGCATCAGGTCTACTTGGAATAGATTTTGAAAAAAAGAACCACTAGCAAAAGGAATAGAAAACCAATCTAAAAACGGCTTTATCATTGGAAACCAACTTCTTCAAAAACTAGGTTGAGGTCCAGAAACAATTGACTTTTCTAGGATATATCTTATTGATATGGACAAATATGAGTTAATAAACAGAATATACATTAAAGAATTTGGAAATGATGTGCCAACTCTTCCAGCAAGGGCACTAACTCAAGAATCAGGACTTCCTATGAACGCAGAAGTTGAATACAGACTTATAGCAATTAATGATGAAATATCAGATGAAGCAAGACAAAAATACAATATCCCTATTACCCATTATAACATCATACCAAATTTATAAATCACTCTATTTCTAAATTATATAAATCTTCAACTTGTTCAGCACTTAATGCCCTATCAAAGATCATTACTTCATCAATTGTTCCGTTGAAAACAAACAAAGGATTTCCACTCATTTGTGCTGCTCCAATCAAAAAATCTCCATTATACGGGACTATATTTCCAACATATGAAACAATATTGTCTTGCACACCATCTATATACAAAATTAAATCAGTTGAAGTTTTTACCCCAACAAGATGATACCAAGTATTTTGAGATATATCTAGATTACTTTTTATTCCATTTTCATCTTGTGAAGTATTAATTCCAAAAAATATTTTATCCTCATTAGTAGGCTCTTCATACATAGTTAAGAGATATCCTTCATCTGTCAAACTTGCTTTGCTAACAATCGGCTCTCCCCACACGACATCCCCTTTATTAGGATCTTCTACTAACTTAGCCCAGGCAACAACACTCATTTCCTGTCCAGTTAAATGTAAGTTAGAATTATTACTATAATTAATATAATCTCCAATTCCATCAAATTTTGCAGCACTACCTAAAATCCCGCCAGAGTATGCTTCAGTGCCCAACCAACTTCCGTGATTATCTCCAAATTCATCTTCACAATTTCCTTCAAACCTCCACCAAGAAATTATTCCAGGAATATTTGTTATTGCCTCAGTTGAACTAAACTGTAAACTATCTTTTACATCTCCTGTAACTGTACGGCCCTGATTTGATCCTACAATTGGTGCAACACTAACACTTTTTACTATGCCATCATATGTAATTGGAAATGTAGTTGTTTCAAGCTCTTTTAAATCTGCATCAACTTCTACAACTTCTGTATTTGTTCCATCACTAATTATAAATTTAAGTCCAGTTAAATCTCCATCACCAGAGT
>CAZPVF010000019.1:0-12016 GCA_964589955.1 Candidatus Woesearchaeota archaeon | reverse complement strand
TAGATTAAGTAGGATAAATGGGTATGGATCCCACTCTCCTATCCATGCATACACATTAACTCCCATCCAAATTAGTATAAATATTAAAAAACCTATTATAAATTTCCAACTTCCAGCCCAAATGGTTAATTTATCTGCTGCACGCTGACCAAATGTTTTGGTAGATTTAGTTTTTACTAAAATATTTTTAGATAATGGTCTTTTTTTAACTGTTTGAGTTTTATCACCTTCTTTTTTTTGCATAATTAATAAAAACCTAGAGAGATTATAAAACTTATTGTATTTTTTATAAAAATATTTTTGCTTATTGTAACTATCTAGGGGTGACATAATGTAAAAGTTTATAAGTGGAAATATGCTTAAAATAGTATGAAAATTGCACTAATTAATCAAAAAACAGGATATATAGAAAAAGTTGATAGAGATGCTTATTTTAATAAGGTTAGATCAGCTGTTAATAGCGGAGCTGATTACATTATTGGACCCGAATTAGCATTGGGAAATAGAAATGATCTTATTTCGCCTGATGAAGCACAAATGTATGCTGAAAAAATGTTTGGTTTACTTAAATCACACCAATTACTTATTCCTGGGACTGTTCTTAGTAAAGGAAATTATTTGGTAAATAGTGCACCAGTTATAACTTCAAATAATATTGAATGGGTAAGAAAGAAGACTTCAGTTACAGAGGATGAAATCGCAAAGAATAAAGGTGTTGAATATCTTAAAGGAACCTCTAGAGAAGGAGTGATTAATCATAATGGGAAAAAGATTGGTATAGAAATTTGTAGGGATCATGGTCATGCTAAATTAAGAAATTCAGGAGTTTCAGATTTAGAACTTCATGCAATTTTAGCTACAAATTTAGCTAGTGGAGTTAATGCAGCAAAAATTGTTGTCCGGCCTGGGGGAATTGTTGCAATTAATGATGGTGCTATTAGTGGATATGGTAGAAGTGTTTATAAGTATGAGGGTGGACAGTTAGTTGATATTCAAGGAAAAGCAAGTAAGAATTACGATTTCTTTGAAATTTGAAAATGGCAAAAGATCTTTATTTAATTTACAATACAGTATTGAAGCAATATATTTTTTCAGACGGTCCTAATTACACTGATCATAGATATAGACAAGAGTGGGGATATTTAGAAACTTCAAAATTAGTTGAATTACTCCAGAATACTGTTAATTTTAGGAGAAGATCTATATTAAAGGCTGCTGCTATTCCTGAAGAAGCTCAAGAGGCAATAGAAAGACTCTTTAATGGAACAAAAATAAAGGTTGAATTCTCAGATAGATTAGAAAAAAGAGGACCAGATAAAAATCAATAAAATTTCAATAAATTTTATTAACTAATAATTATTTCTTTATTAATGACACATGATTATAAAAAATTAGGTTTTAAGTCTGGTTTAGAAATTCACCAACAGTTAGATAGCCATAAATTATTTTGTAATTGTCCTAGCATATTGCGTAAAGATAGTCCAGATTATGAAGTAATGCGAAAACTTCACGCTGTAGCTGGAGAATCTGGTGAGGTTGATTTAGCTGCAAGTTTTGAAGCAGTAAAAAATAAAGAGTTTATTTATCAGGGTTATGATACAACTTGTCTTGTTGAATTAGATGAAGAACCTCCTCATGAAATAAATAAGGAGGCATTATTTATTTCATTACATATTTCTTTATTGTTACATTGTAAAATTCAACCAATTACACAGGTTATGAGAAAGACTGTAATTGATGGATCTAACACATCAGGTTTTCAGAGAACTGTAATGATTGCTAGAGATGGTTATTTAGAGACTAGCAAAGGAAATGTAGGAATAGATTATGTTTATTTAGAAGAAGATGCAGCAAGAACTGTTGAAGATAAAGGAAATGAAAAAACATATAGGTTGGATAGGTTAGGAACACCTTTAGTGGAAATTGTTACATCTCCACATATTGTGTCTGCAGAGCATGCAAAAGAGACAGCTCTTTTAATTGGGGAGGTATTAAGAGCTTGTAATGTAAAGAGAGGTATTGGAACAATAAGACAAGATATTAATGTTAGTATAAAAGGGCATCCAAGAGCAGAAATTAAGGGTTTTCAAGATCCTAAAGTTTTTGTTGAAGTAGTTGATAAAGAAATAGATAGGCAAATTGATGAGCTAAATAAAAAAATAAAAACAAAGCCTGAAGTGAGGGGAGCAAATCCTGATAATACTACAAGGTTTTTAAGGCCCTTACCTGGTGCAGCACGAATGTATCCTGAAACAGATTTACCTATTTTACATATTCATAAAAAATTAATTGATAAAGCGAAAAGAACTTTACCTAAATTAAGAAGTGAGTTAGAGGCTGAATTTATAAAGCAAGGATTAAGTGATGAGTATATGAATCAGTTATTTAAACAAAATAAGGTTGATGAGTATAGGGAGACAATTTATAATTATCCAAAAGCTAATTTTATTGCAAATTTAATTTTGGTTTTTCCTAAGGAACTTGCTAAGAGGAAAAATATGAAGTTAGAAGATGTAAATGAAATAATCGAAGCAAATATGCTGGAAGTTTTAAATTTATTTAATAAGAAAAAAATTAAAGAGAGTAATATCAAAACAGTACTTGAAAATCTAGTTGATGGAAAAAATATTGATGAAGCTACAAAAATTGAAAAAGTTGAAGTAAGTGATATATCCGAGGATATTCATAAGTTAATTAAGTCAAAGCCAGGACTAACACCTAATGCTTATATGGGATTAGTTATGAAAGAGTTTAAAGGTAAAGTTGATGGAAAATCCGCTATGGAAATAATTAAAAAGTTTGTGAAATAGGAACTAATATGAAACGTACGCCAGTAACAAAACTAAAAGATAAGCAGGATGCACTAATAAGAGGTTGGGTGTTTGAGTCAAGAGTTATGTCAAAGATGGCATTTTTGTTAATTAGGGACTCGAGCGGGATGATTCAGTGTATAGTAAAAAATGATATGTTACTTAAGAAACTCTCAGGAATTACATTAGAGAGTGTTGTGGAAGTGAGAGGAAAGGTAAAAAAAGCGACCGTAAAAGCTGAATTAGCACTAAAAAACTTTGAATTAGAGGTAAAAGATATTAATGTATTAAATAAAGCTGAGAAACTACCAATACAGGTTAATGAAAAAGCAGTTGTAGCTGATTTACCAAATAGACTTGATAATAGAAGTTTGGATATAAGAAAGCCGAGAGTTCATGCAATATTTAAGATTCAGTCAACAATAGCTAATGCATTTAGAGAGTATTTTTATAAATCTGGATTTATTGAAATTCAACCACCAGGAATAATTGCTACATCAACTGAAGGTGGAACAGAATTATTTGAAGCAAAATATTTTAATAAAAAAGCTTATTTGGCTCAATCTCCACAGCTTTACAAACAACTTGCAGCTATTTCATGGGAAAAAGTTTTTTCTATTTCACCAGTGTGGAGAGCTGAAAAGCATGATACAAGTAAGCACATTAATGAGTGTAGACAAATGGATATTGAGTGTGCATTTAATAATGATATTGAAATTATGAAACACTTGGAAGGAGTTGTAAGATATATTGTAAAAGCAGTAATTGAGAATAACAAAGAGGAACTTAAGATATTAAAAAGGAGTCTGAGATTTCCAGATGTGAAATATTTAACTTACAAAGAAGCAGTCGATGTTGTAAATAAATACGGTTTTATAATGAAATATGGTGAGGATTTTGAGCCTGAGGCTGAAAGAAAATTATGTGAAATTTACAAAGACACAATTGTTTTTACGTATGAGTGGCCAATAGAAATAAAGCCGTTTTATATATGGCTAAAAGATAAGAAAAAAGGTATTAGTGGTGGATTTGATGCATTATATGGTGGAATTGAAATTTCTTCAGGTGGACAGAGAGTGCATGATCCTGTTGTGTTAATTGAAATGTTAAAATTAAAAAAATTAAATCCTAAGGATTTTAAGTGGTACATTGATGCATTTAGATTTGGTGCTCCTTATCACTCTGGATGGAGTATTGGGCTTGAAAGACTAACTCAGGCAATTTTAGAGTTAGATAATATAAGAGAGTGCACACTTTTTCCTAGAGATAAAAAGAGATTGACTCCTTAGATGAAGTCTTTTAATTTTTTTGATCTTGATGCATGACGTAGTCTTCTTATTGCTTTTTCTTTAATTACTCTAATGGTTTCTTTATTTCTGTTAAATAATTTTCCGATTTCTTCTAAAGTTAGAGGCCTCCCTAAATCCGGATTTTCTTCATCTAAATCAAAATAAAGAGTAATAACCTCAGCTTCCCTAGGAGTGAGTGTATTTAAAACTTCTTCAAGCTCTCGTTTTAGTTCTTTTTTATCTAATTCTTCATCTATGTGAGTGTATGTTAGGGCTTTTTTGTCTGCTTGAGAATAAGGAATTAAATGTGATGAAGGTATTTCTTGATCTATAGAATATTTGGATCTAGGCTTAGTTTTTTTTAATTCTGGTGGAAAAACAATTTCTTTTATTAAAAAAATTCCTTTATTTTTATAAAAATCACATATTTTTTCCTGAATTTCTATTGAAGGATAGCTTCGCATTCTTTCATATAAACCATATGTTTGTTGATTTATCCCTATTTGCTCTGCTACTTGTTTTTGAGTGAAGCCTAATTTTTCTCTAGCCCCAATTAATGCTGCATTTTTTACTCTTGCTTCCAGTCTTAATTTAAATTTTTGATCAACTTCAGGTTCTATTTCAATTTCTTTATCTTTCATAAAAATATCTCAAGGAGGGTCTTTTTATATTTTTCTTTTAGGGCAAATTATATAAATACAAAGTTCTTTATAATAGCCTATGGATCCAACAGAAGGTGGTTAATATGGAAAAAATGTTTTTAATTGATTCTGTAGGTTTTTCTAATAGTAATAATTAAAAATCTATGTTTCTTTTTTAAATTTATAATATTAATATAACATGACAAAATACATATCAATTGCGGACGCTATTTCAAGAGGAAAAGGAAAAGTAGCAGTGCGTGGTTGGGTGTCTAGGTCTAGAGGAAGCAATAAGATGAAATTTATTGTTCTTAGAGATGTAACAAATATTATTCAAGTTGTTCTAAAACGTGAAAAGTTTGAAAAACAGTGGGATGAAATTGATAAATTACAAATTGAGTCAAGTGTTGAAATAGTTGGAATTATAAAACCTGACAAAAGAGCACCAACTGGATATGAAATTGATGCTAGTGAGTTTAAACTTGTTGGTCAAGCAGACGAGTTTCCTTTAAATAAAGATTCTACTGAAGGAGCTCAAGCTGATAAAAGACATCTTCATCTTCGTAGTAGAAGAATGATAGCAATAATGAAAATAAGAAGTAGATATGTTCAGGCACGTGAGGAGTTTTTTATTAAGGAAGGGTTTTACAGATTTGATACACCAATACTTCAACCAACACAGTCTGAAGGCGGAAGTACGGTATTTGAAGTGAAATATTATAATCATAAGTCTTATTTAGCTCAGACCTGGCAGTTATATGGGGAGGCTGCAATATTTTTCTTAGAAAAAGTTTACAATATGGGGCCTACATTTAGAGCTGAAAAATCAAATACATCTAGACATTTATCAGAGTTTTGGATGGCAGAAACTGAGGTTGCTTGGTGGAAACTACCTGAAATAACTGAATTTGCAAAAAAAGAAATTAAATACTGTATCGAGACTGTAGCAAAAGATTGTAAGCAAGAATTTGAAATTTTAGGAGTTGATACAAAAAAGTTACTTGTTATAGCAAAGAAAAAATGGCCTACAATAAAGTATAGAGAAGCATTAGATATTTTAAAGAAAAAAGATAAATTAAATGTTAAGTTTGGTAAGGACTTAAGGACAATTGAAGAGCAAAAATTAATGCAGCACTTTGATACCCCTGTTGTTGTTACACACTATCCTAGAGAGGTTATGGCATTTTATAAGCCAGCTGATCCTAAATTTTCTGATGAAGCACTTTGTTTTGATATGTTAGCCCCAAAGTGTGGTTTAGAAATTGTTGGAGGTAGTGAGAGAAGTTTAGATATTAAAGATATGTCAGAGAGATTAAAAAAAGATAAAGAAAATCCAAAAGATTATCAGTTTTATTTTGATTTAAGAGAGTATGGGTCTGTTCCACATAGTGGATATGGGGTTGGAGTTGAGAGAGTAATACAGTGGATATGTAATTTAGATTCAATAAAAGATACAATTGGTTTTCCTAGAACAATGAATAGGTTTACACCTTAATTCTAAAAATTTTTCTCCTAATAAATAAGATAATATTTCCTTCTGTTTTTCTTGATGTTTTGAATCCTATCAGCCAAAAGAGAATGGTGAGAATTATTATTAATGATCCTATAATTAAGAGTAATTTTGAATATATTTGATAAGTCTTAATCTTATTATCTGTTGTTTTTGATAATTCTTCGACACAATTATTATAACTTTGATTATCCTTAATAAAGTGTGTTAAGTTTTTTTCGTATCATAGTATACAAGGTTTTATTACAGTCTCCTTATCATAATTTATTGGTGTAAGGGACGTGGTAAATATTGAAGATAAAATAAACGTAAAACCAGCAATAATTCCCAAAATTTCTGCTAATTTGTAAAGCCCTTTAGTTGTATTCTCTCTTTTTCCCATATAATAATTCTAGTTGAACTTTATACTTAAGTTTTTCTTAAAGGGATATAATTATCTTTTTTTATTACCACTAAATTTATAAATGAATTCTTAAGTAGTAATTCGCATGGATGAAGAGTATGATAAGAGAAAACAACAATATGATCCAGAAGAGACCTTAGAAGGAGAAGATGGATTTGATGAGATTGACTTGGATGATTGAAGGATTTAAAAATGTTGTAGTGCATTTTATATGATGAATAGAGAAGAGGTTAAAAAAATCAAATCTACGAATGATTAATTTTGGACATTTTTTAGGATCTGCTGTTGCAGTTATTATTTCATTTTATTTGCCTTTTTTTCTTAAGGAACAAGGTTTAAGTATTCTTGAGATTGGGGCAATTTTTGCTATTGGAATGGCTTTTGGAGCTTTTTTATTTAGTGTTGTTTTTTCAAGAGTATTAAGAAAAATAAAACTTAAGGCAGGACTTATTTTTTCTGGATTGTTTATGTTTTTGCAAGGAGCTATATTGTATGTTTTACCCACTTCTTTTGGAGCCACAATTGCAAAGTTTTCAAATACAGTGGAGAAAACCTCTTATGCGGTAGTTCATGATGCTTCAATGCAACATAATGTTCCAAAAGGCAAACATAGAAAAGTGGGATCTCTTGCATTAATTTATGGTTCTGGTGGTTTGTTGTTTGGAATAATTTTAGGATATTTATTAATAACTTGGATTGGATTTGGGTTAACTTTTTTAGTATTTACTTTACTTTCACTTCCTTTGTTTTATCTTTATTCTAGAATAAAAGATGATACTAGACCAAATGTAAAAATTAAAAAGAAATTGGGTAAGATACCAGGAACATTAAAATTAGTTTTATTTGCAGAAATAATTTATTGGTTTTCTATGTCAGCTAGTTTCGCTTTGGTTATTACGTTTTTAGTTACTGATCATTTTGGATCCTCTATTTTCTGGCTTAGTGCTATGTTTGTTGGACTTTATTTATCAATTGTTTTGACAACTTTAATTATTGGTAATCGTTTTGATAAAATTCCTTTAATGAAGAGCGCTATTGTTGGAATGATTTTGCTTTTGTTAAGTGCTGTTATAATTATTTTTTCTACAAATGTTTATGTTGTTCTTGTAGGAATGATTTTAGAAGGAATTGGGGCTGCAATATGGGTTCCATCTAAGATAGCTGCTTATTGGAAGAGAACAAAAGCAGATATGAGAGAAAAGGTTGCAGGGTATTTGGGGGGTTGGAGAGGAATAACTAGTACTGTTGGGTCTTTATTTGGTGGAATTTTAGTTTCTTATCTTGGGATAATGGCTCCGTTTGTTTTCAGAGCGATAGTTATAGCTGGAATAATTGGAATTTATGTTTATGTTATGAGAAAGAGTTAAAAGTATGTTTTTTGTATTTTAATTATGAAAACTTTAGTTATCGGGGATCCACATGGGAAATTACCCAAAGGGCTTACACAGATAATTAAGAAAAATAAAATTGAATTAATTATTGTTACTGGCGAGATTCCTTGTGTTCCTATGGAAGTTTTTGCTCCAAGAAAGTTAAAAAAATATGGCTATAGGTATGCAGATAATAATTATAAACAGCTTTTAGATAAGATTTGTTTATATAAAATTCCAGTTATTATTTTGAAAGGAAATGCTTATGTTACTTCTGAGGGAAGCCAAATAACTAGGAAATTATTTGAGAAGTATAAGAATCTTTTTTATAAAAGAACTGGCAAGGTAAAAATTAAGGATCATGAATTTGTTTTGTTTGACATGATATGGGAAGTATGGGCATATAAGGGATTTAAGTTAGGTAAGTGGCCTCATCAGTTTTCTAGTAGGTCTGATTATAGATTAAAAAAATTTGGTAAATTATTAAAGGAGGCTAAAGATCCTATTTTAATTAGTCATGCCCCGCCTTTTGGAATTTTAGATAAAGTACCAAAAAAAGGAAGTGTTGGATCAAAGATTGTTTTAAAAATGATAAAAAAATATAAACCCAAATATGTGTTTTGTGGGCATATTCATGAAGGAAAAGGCAAAAAGAAAATTGGAAAAACCACAGTTATTAATGCTGGATGCTGTGGAGATTATTTTATAATAAATTTAAAATGAAAATTTTAGTTATTGGAGATTTGCATGGAAGAAAGCCTAGAATTCATTATAAAAATTTTGATGCAGTAATTTTTGTTGGCGATGTTTGTGATGATAGAAAAATTGAACCATTAAAGGATGAATGGGTTAGAGAGTTGGAGAAAAGACCAAATGACCCTCCAAGCATGGATGCATTTATTGTATCAAAAATTGGTACAAAAAGAATGAAGCAATATGATAAAGAAAGTTTGAAAGTAGGAAGAAAGATTTTAGAATGCCTTAATTCCTTAGGAAGGCCTATATTTATGGTTGGGGGAAATTGGGATCAAAGTTATGGAAGAACAAGAATCTCTGATATGGATAAAAATGATTATAATTATTATAAAGCTTTTTTGGATTTTTGGTTAGGAAATAAAATTAATTCTAAGTTAATTAAGGGATTAAAAAATATTAAAGATTGTCAGTTGCAATTGCATAAATTTAATGGAGTGAATATTTTTGGATATGGGTTGAGCAGTAATAAAGAAAAGCCAAGAGTAAGAAAAAAAAGAAAGTATACAAAAAAAGAAATGATTAAGTTAAAGAGAGCATATAAAAGAATAATTGATAGATTAGAGAGTGCATATAGGTTAAGAGACAAAGAATTACCCAACATTTTTATTACTCATAATGTTCCATACGATACTCCATTAGATATTATTAATGTAAAGGACTCAAAATTTAATGGAATGCATTTTGGTTCAACTGTTGCCAGAGATTTTGTAAATAAATATCAACCAATGTTGTGTATTGGGGGGCACATTCATGAACATTTTAAGAAATGTAAAATAAAAAAAACTGTTGCAATTAATGCAGGTTATGGAAGAGATGCTAATATTTTAATTGATTTGGATGAAAAAAAGCATAAAATTAAGTCAATTAAGTTTTGGGGTGGAATGAAAGGTTAACTCCACAACCAAACTCTTTAAAAATAGACTATATCTTTGAATTTTATGAAATTTTTTGATATTAGTACAATAAGAAATCTAATTGAGATAGTTGTAGAATCAGGATTTGATGAAATAGAAATAAAAAGTTGGGGAAGAAGAGTTTATATTAAAAATAGTGAGACTAATAAGAAAAATATTGTTCCATATAAAATAGATGAATTAAGAAGAGACTTTTATAGGATTTATAATGGAGCAAAACAGTGGGTTGCTAGGCAGAAAAAATTAAATGGAGGTTATTGGTTTTTTCATATAGTCAAAAGTTTTGAGTAAGTATTTAAATATAATTGTGGTAGATTTTTTTTATGAAGTATGATAAAAATCAGGTTCATTATGTCACAGCTACAGTTATTTTGGTTAAGAATGGAAAATTTTTGATTTGTAAGAGGGCAAGTTGGGAAAAAGCTTTTCCAAATAAGTGGACAGTTCCAGGAGGAAAACTAGAAGTTTTAGAGTATTGTTTAAGAGAAAAAGATACAAGTGTTCAATGGTATAATGTTATTGAAAATTTAGCTAAAAGAGAAGTGGCTGAAGAAGTTGGACTTAGTTTTAAGAATTCAGGATACGTTACTAGTCTAGTTTATATTAGGCCAGATAATATTCCTGGTCTTATACTGGGTTTTTATGCTGAGCCTGTTGATGAAAATATTAAATTATGTAACGCACTAACTGAGTATAATTGGGTTAGTCTAGATGAAGCTAAGAATTATGATTTAATTGATGGAATTTATGAAGAACTGGTTATTTTGGAAAAATTGCTTAAAACAGGATTAGCACAAAAGTGGGGAAAATCTTAAAAAATTAAGAAGTCTTATTCTATTATGAATCCTGAAGATATTGAAAAACTGCAAATAGAAATTGATAAAATAGATGATAAGTTAGTTGAATTACTAATTAAGAGATTTGAGTTGACTAGTCAAGTAAATAACATAAAAAGGGCTAATAGTATTGATATTGAAGATAAAAATAGAGAAGAAGCGATTATTTCAAGATATATTAATACAAACTTGCCTGAAGGATATATAGATAAATTTTTTAATAACTTATTTGATGAAGAAAAAAAACTAGCTAAAAATGAGTAAATTTATTGTTGCGTCTGGACCTGTAATAATTAAAGATGAAAAACTTCTTGTGAGTAAAGACAGTAAGGATGATTTTTATAAAATTCCTGGTGGAAGGGTTAAGGAGGGTGAGAGTTTTGAAGCAACAGCCATAAGAAGAGCAAAAGAAGAAGGTAATGCTGAAATTGAAATAATCAAAACAATTTACCCAAATATATTGTATGAGAATCCTCAGACTGGCGAGAAGATGACAATAATTTTAATTAATTTTTTATCTAAATTACTTAATATTGAGGAAGTAAGGGCAGTAGGAGACATAAAAGAAATAAAATGGGTTGAAATAGAAAAAATTAAAAAAGGGGTTTTCGATGTTTCACCAAATATAAAGGAGTTAGTTGAAAAAAATTTTTAAAAAAATGAAATTTGGAAATGTTGAGATAAGATGGTTGGGGCATGCTGGTTTTTTAATTGAAAATCATAAGACCATCTATATTGATCCTTACATGATTAAAGAAGGTTTACCTAAAGCAGACATTATTTTTATTACGCATGGGCATTATGATCACTGTAGTGTTGATGATATTGAAAAGATTGTAAAAACTGGAACAAAAATATATGTTACAGCTGATGCACAGAGTAAGGTTGTAAGATTTGATGTTCCTATAAAAATTGAGGTGGTTGAACCTAACCAGGAGTTTGATTTAGGTGAAGTTAAGATATCAACTACACCAGCATATAACATTGATAAACATTTTCATCAAAGAGATGAGGGTTGGGTTGGATATGTAATAAAAATGAATGATTTGATTATTTATCATACAGGTGATGCTGATGTTATTCCTGAAATGCAAAAACTTACTGGATATAAACAACAAGATAAAAAATTTATTGCACTCATTCCTGTTGGTGGAAGGTTTACAATGAGTGCTGAAGAAGCAGCTGAGGCAGTAAAAATAATAAAACCTGATATTGCAATTCCAATGCATTGGGGAAGCATTATAGGTAATATTGATGATGCTAGAGAGTTTGTTGAATTATGTAAAGAAATTGGTGTTCAGGGAGTAATTCTTGAGAAGCAATAAAGTTTAAAAAGAGGCAAATTTTCAAGTTTTTATGAATATGAAAGAAATTGGAGAAAATCTTTTTGAAGTAGATAAGTGGAAGTTTATCCAAGGAAATAATTATGTTGAAATTCCTTCTGGAAATGGTGAGAATAAAGTTATGTACTGGGTTTCTCCTGAAGA
>CAZPVF010000018.1:0-12574 GCA_964589955.1 Candidatus Woesearchaeota archaeon | reverse complement strand
TTAATTCGTTTGTATCTTTCAAATATACTGGAAAAGCAATTATAATTATTGTTACTAAAAGAATAATTAGGATCACCCAAAATTTTTTATTCATTATTTTTTATGATTTTTTAGTGCAGTTTTAACGTTTTTTAAAAGTTGGTTCATTGATTCTTCAAGCTGTTTACGATTTTTTGTTCCTGTACAGACTAATTTACCATTTGAAAAGAGTAGAAAGGTTGCAGTTGGTTCAACTAATTTATATACTAGGCCTGGAAATTGCTCTGGTTCATACTCTGTGTTTTCCATTTCAAGAGCTAAAAAGTTTAAGTTAAGCTTTAGATCAATTGAGCCTGAAGCAACAATATTTTGTACTGTTATTTTTGGTTTAGTTGTAACTTTAACGTTTATTTTTTTAAGCTGTTTTATTACTGCTCGAATGACTTGTTTTACTTGGGCTACAGATTTTGTTCCTGTACAGACTAAATTACCTGAAGAAAATACTAGAACAGCAGATTTTGGCTCTTTTATTCTTAGAACTAAACCTGGAAATGTCTCAGGATTATACTCAGTATTAGGTTGTGTTCTGGCTAGTTTTGTTAGAGGAACAGGTTTTTCAAGTGAAGTAGTTGCAACAATATTTTGAATTTTATAGTTAGATTTCTTGTTTTGGACCATTTTTATTCCTTATTATTAGTAAAAATGTGGAAAAAAGGCTTTATAAAGGCTTTTATTATTGAATTTTTATGAAAAAGAGAATTAGGTGTTCATGGCCAGGTAAAAATGAGCTTATGATAAAATATCATGATGAAGAGTGGGGTGTTCCAATTCATTCAGATAAGAAGCTATTTGAATTTTTGATTTTGGATGCTTTTCAGGCAGGTCTGAGTTGGCAGATTGTGTTAAATAAAAGAGAGGGATTTAGAAAGGCGTTTGCGAACTTTGATTATAAAAAAGTTTCAAAATTTAGTGAAAAAGATGTTGAGAAATTGTTAAAGGATGCAAGCATTATTAGAAATGGACTTAAAATTAGAGCCACAATTACAAACGCACAACATTTTTTAGAGATACAAAAAGAGTTTGGAAGTTTTGATAAATACATATGGAAGTTTACTAAAGGTAAAACAGTAAAAAATAAGTGTAAGACACTAAAAGATATTCCTGTAACAAGTCCTGAAAGTGATGCAATGAGTAAGGATTTGAAAAAAAGAGGATTTAAGTTTGTTGGAAGTACAATTTGTTATGCATTTATGCAAGCAGCAGGAATTGTAAATGATCATTTAGTTAGTTGCTTTAGATATAATGAAGTTTAAAATGGCTTACGTTTTCTAAATCTTGGGTCTACTTTGGTTTGCCTAAATTTTCTTATATGTGGACGAGGTCTTGTTTGTTGTTGTGGTTTTTGTTGAGGTTGAATTTTTGGCTTAGGTTTTGTTGGTTTTTTAGAGTTTATATTAATTTTAGGTATTTGTGCAGGCATTGATTTTGGTTTTGTTTGAGTATATCTAGGTTGTGTAGGAGAGCTATACTGCTCTTCAACTTTTTTAGTTTGTTCATCTTTTCTTTTGCGTCTTTCTATTAGTATCCAACTCATTCCTGCAACAAGTATTACTATTATTGCTACTACAAACCAGAACATCCAACCTAAGTTATTTGAGCAACCTTGTGATTCTTCAGGAATTCCCATTGTGGTACCACAATTATTTTGGTCTGTGCAGTTTCTAGTCTGTGTTTTTGTATTGCTAGGGCATTTTTTTGGCATCCAGTCTGTACATGTCCAGTTTGGAGTGCAAGCTACCCCACAGCTTTTTGTAATTGCTGGTTTATTTGAAATATTATTGCAGGAGTTTATGTCAATGCATGTTCTTATTTGTATGTTTGATATGCACTCTCCCCAATCTGAGCAGTTCCAGTTAGGAAAACAACTACAACTCATGTTTTCAATTTTATTTGCAAGACAACTATTCTGATCTGTGCAGAGTCTTGTTCTATATCCATTAACACAACTTGTCCAGTTTGCACAAGTAAAGTTTGCAGTGCAGTTATTAGTACAATTTTGAGATTCAGCAGGTTTTCCAGTTAAGTTGCCACAGTTATTTAAGTCTACACAAACTCTTGTTTGAGTACCATTAATACATGCTGAGTAATCTGTGCAGTCCCAGGATTGATTACATGTTTGAGGAGGTGTTGTAAAGGGTCTTAGGTATTCAAATGTAGTTTGTTGATAGTTTTGATTAATTGTTATTGTTCCTTTTGTTGTAATATTATTTAAGACGCTAGAAGTTTTAGTTTCAAAAGAGTATGTTGTGTCACTTTCTAAGTCTAGATTTTCTTCTGCCCATGATTCTGGTGTTTCGCTAAAAATTGAAGAAAAAGCTAAGTCTAGTTGAAAGAGAGTTAGTGGCGTTTGTCTTAAAAGAGAGTTATCGTCTATATTAAAGTTAATATTGTTTATATCTCCAATATTATTTATGTTTGTTAGATTATTCTTAAATTGATTTGTTGCATTGAGTTTAACAGCTATTATTTGTGTTGAATTTTTTTGAATAGAATTATCAATTGAGTATAAGTAATAAACATAATCTCCTGAAGTTTTATATGCAAAATATTCTGTACATCTGTTTTCAGTTATATTATTGTTTGTAAAAATATTAATTGAAGTTGAAGATTCTAAAAAAATAGAATCCCATGAGGATTGTATTTGTGTGTTTGAGCAATCTATAGGAATATCAAATGCACTTATTGTTTGGATTGTAGAGATTGTTAAGATTATAAACAATATTATCAATTCTTTTTTCATAGAATATTAAATTAATAGAAATTTATAAAGGTTTTATCACAACAATTTATTTAAACTAATAAGTTGGCTTTTATTTATGAGAGAGTTTTATAACGTAGATCATTATAAAGGTTTTATCACAACAATTTATTTAAACTAATAAGTTGGCTTTTATTTATGAGAGAGTTTTATAACGTAGATCAATTTAAGGAGTATATTTCTTCATTAAATACTAAAGATGGTGATAAGCCTTTTGATTGCCCTCATCTAAAAATTTTACCTGAAGGAATTACATATAAGGGGGATAATAGACAAGAATCTGCGCAAAAAGGGGATTTAATTTGTGCAGCAATAGTAGAAAGAAATGGTGTGAGATCAAACGTTCTTTGTAATTTACAAGGAGGCCGGGGAATTACTGTTAAGGAAGGAGGAGAACTAGAGACTTTTTGTGGATGGAATGGTAGTAGATTTACTTTAAGAATTGTTAATTTTGAAAAAGGTGAGGATTAACCATACTTCCAATTTCTTTTTTGTTCTATCATATCTTTTTTTATTTCTTCAATAGTTGTAATTTCTGAGAGTGGTTTGTCTTCGGTTCTGAGTGCAAGAAGACGTGGAAACCTAAGAGCAAAACCTGAATTATAATTTGGTGAGCGTTGAATTTCTTGATAAGTTACTGCAACAATTATTTTTGGTTTTACCCAGACTCTTTTTCCTTTTTCTTTTGTTATTAGTGGGGTCAACATTTTAGAGAGCTGTTCAAAAGTTACTTTGCCTTCATTTTCTTTCTCACTGATTCCTGTTCCCATTTTTCCAATTTCTAGAAACTCTCCTTTGTTTTTTCCAAGGCAAGAGAGAATAAAACTTGACATCCATCCTGATCTTTTTCCTGCACCATATTCAGCACCAGTTATTACTAGATCAAGATCTTTATCATCAGGCTTTATTTTTAGCATATGCCCTACTCTAGAACCAGGATTATATCCTGTATTTAGATTTTTTATTATTACACCTTCTTGATTATCTTTAAGTGCAGCTTTATAAAATTTTTCTGCTTTGGGAATACTGTCTGTTATAATTTGCCTAGCCCTAATTATTTTGTAGGGTTTTTTTATAATGATCTTATCTAAAATTGCAGATCTTTTTTTAAATGGTTCATCAAGTAGGCTTTTACCATTGTAGTAAATAATATCAAAAACATTAATTTCAACTGGAAGCTCTTTAGCCATTTCAACAATGTTATATTTTCTTCTAATTCTTTGAGAAATTTTTTGAAATTGTGTGTATTGCTTTGTAAGTTTGTCATATCCTACAGCTTCACTATCAAGAATATAGGATTTTCCTTTAACATATTTATTTAGAAATTCTATTATTTCTGGAAACTGTTTTGTTACATTTTCTAGTCTCCTTGTAAAAAGTTTATATCCTTTTTCGTTTTTGTGAATTATCAGCCTAAATCCATCGTATTTGTACTCAACTGCACAAGGGGTTCCTACAGCCTTAAATCCGTCAACAAAGTCTTTTGCCTTTTGAGCTAACATTGCTTTAATTGGTTTACCTATTTCTAATTGTAGTTTTTCAAGAAGTTTAATTTTTCCTTTACGTGCAATAATAAATACACTTGCAAGATCGTTTGTTTTATCAATTGCTTTTTGTAGTTTGTCACAGTTCTCTTTATTTTTTTCAAAAAAGGATTGTGCCATTGCGTCTCTTACAGTTGCTTCTTTTAGACCAATACGTAAGTCTCCAATTAAAGTTCTTACTAAAAATTTTGCTTCTAGTGGCGTAGCTGAAGTTAAAAGTTCAGTAATTAGAGCTAGTTTTTTTGTAACAGTTCCTTTTCCAACTAAACATGGCAATTTACGTAAGTTATTTATTACTTTTTCAGTTGTTAGTAATGTTGAGCCTAGAGTTACCTGCTTTTTTGTTTTTGTCACATTCTCAGCAACTTCACCTAAATCACCAATTTTTTTCCATTCTTTAATTAGGACTTCTTTAGGATTACCAGTAGCTTGTCCAATAGCCTTAATTGCAAGTTGCTCAGAAATACCAATTCTTCTTTCATCATATTCAGGATAGATATCTCCAAGAAGTAAATATAGTACATCACTGTCTTTTTCAGGTAAACTATGTAAAAATTTTGATAAAATATCAATTTTTTCTAATCTCTTTGTAGTTGAAGATAAGTCTCTATACAATTCAGCTAGTTTTATGTACCTCATTTTATAAAAAGGTTAAGAAAAAAGAGTTTTTAAGATTTCTTAAGCTTTCCAAAGACCATGCAAGTTGCAGTATTCTCTGGCTGTTGTAGGTTCAAATGGAAATTCAGCAATAGGTTCTTGTCTTGGGTTTAAGAATTTTTTACAAATTTCTCCAGTTTTAGAAGTTGCTTCAATCCACTCAATGTGGTGAGAATCTTCCATTGGGTGAAGAGTTGACCCTACTTTTACAATGTTGCCCTCAATTACTGGAACGTGTTTTTTAGTTGCAGTATCAGTTGTGTTCTCAGTCATTAAGTTCATTGGTTTTCCACAACAGACAAGTTCTCCTGCTCCCTCATGAACTACTTCAACAATGTTACCACAAATACTACATTTGTATACCTGGTTTCTTTTTGTTGCCATTTTTTAAATCAATATTTTAGTAATCTTCTTGTCTTAGCTCATAGTAGGCTTTAGGATGATCACATGAAGGGCATTTTTCAGGTGGTTGTTCAGCAAATACTGCATAACCACACTCCCTACATATCCACCAGACTTTTTTACTCTTTTTAAAAAAAGTTCCTGCCTTTAATTGGTCTAAAACCGCTTTATATCTTTCTTCGTGATGTATTTCGGCTTTTGCAATGTTTCTCATTCTTGCTGCAACAACTGGCAGACCTTCTTTTTCTGCTAAGTCAGCAAATTTTGGGTACATTGTTTCGTGTTCGTAATGTTCTTCATTTATTGCTGCTTGAAGATTTTCTTCAGTTGTTCCGTAAGTAGTTGGGGTTACTCCCTCTACAGCAATTTCCTCATCAGCAGATTTACCAAGTTTCTTCTTGACTTCTTGAATGTGCTCAAAAAGTCTTTTTGCATGAGTTTTTTCTTGGTCAGCTGTAACTAAAAAGATTTCAGCAATTTGTTCATATCCTTCTTTTTTAGCCACTTTAGCATAATATGTATATCTATTACGCGCTTGTGACTCGCCCATGAAAGCTTTACAAAGATTCTTTAGTGTCTCTTCCATGAAGTTATTTATTTTAATTTCTTTATATAATTTTGTATGTAGGATTGTTTCATATGAATTTCTTTGACGAAGCAAGGATTTTTCTTAATTTAGTCATATCAAAATTTTTTCCTGGACATGTTTTTGCAACATCCTTTATTTTGTTATGGCCAATGAATTTTTTTGTTGGAATTTTATATTTTTTTATTAGTTCTTTTAGGAGTTTTAGAAGTGAGTTGAATTGTTTTTCTGTAGGGAATGCTTTGTCAAAGTTTCCTATGAGTGCAATTCCCAATGAATTTTTATTTACTTGAACTGCGTGTGCTCCTTTGTATTTTTCTAATCTTGTTTTATAGATTTTTCCATCTTTTGTATTAATACTATTTCCAATAACATAATGGTATCCAATATCTTCAAAATGTCTTTTTTTAGTGTGATAATCTCTTAAAGAATCTATTGTATCATTTGGTCTTTGTGTGTGATGTATTATTAAGAATTTGACTCCTTTTAATTTTTCCATTACTTTCCTCTTCTTTTTCCAGCTCTTACACTTGGTCTTGTCTTACTTGTGGGATGTTTGTTTCTTAGGCCTCTTGATTTTCTTGCTGCACTAGTTTTTCCTCTTAATACTCTGTTTTTATTGGATTTGTCTTGAAGCCATTTAAGTGTTCTATCTGATTTTATTTCAGGTTTACTTGGATCAACACAGATTACTTCGTAAAAGTAGTTTATTCCGTCTCTACCTATGACATACGAATTTAGAACTTCTAGATTTTTATGTTTTTTCTGAACACGAGATTCAGCAATCCACTTATAATTCATTTTAAGTGTTTTTCTTGCGTGAAGTCTTTTTGATCTTCTTCCTTTATTTGGCCTAGGTCTTTTGTGTCCTCCTCTTTTAATTCTTACCCTGATTATAACAAAGCCTTTTTTTGCCTTATATCCTAAGCTTCTTGCTCTATCTATTCTTAGTGGTCTATCTACTTTAATTTGAACAGGTTCTCTACGCCACTTTACCATTCTTTCTCTAAGAGTTTTTATATCTGGTTTTTTCCATGCAACTCTTATGTATTGATACATTCCTTTTGTCATATTAATTCATTAACAAAATTTTGCTTTAAAAAGGTTTACTTCTGTTTAAGTCCTTTTTTTACTCCTCTTGCTAGACCTTTACCTAGTGCGTGACTAGCTGTTTCTACACCTAGAGCAGTTTCAGTTGTCACGTATGTGAAGATTTTTCCAATACTAGCTAGATAGATTATTACTCCACCAATTATTAGTAAAAGAACTCCTACAAAAATTAGGATCATTCCGAGTCCTGCTCCTACAAATATTCCTCTAGGATTCATACTTCCTGTAGCGCTAAAGAAACTTATTACTCCAATTATTGCTAGGATAATTCCTACACATACTAAAACAATTCCGAGTATTTTTCCTGATTTTTTGTTCATTTTGATTTTTTTGTATATGGACCTGCACACGACAAACAATAGCGTTGGTTTGAAGTCACGGGTAGGCGAGTTTATATGGGCTGCGGTTGGGCCCACCACTAAAGTGTATGCAAATCACAGTGTGGATTTGCATAATGAGCCTGCACGGATTTGAACCGTGGACCTCTGCCTTACTAAAGTCAAACGAGTTTAATAAATTCAAAACAAGTTTGAATCTATCAGAGCAGCGCTCTAACCAGACTGAGCTACAGGCTCGCAATATTAGAGAGAATTTTGGTGCTTATTTAAAGGTTTTTATCTAGTCCTTTACACCTAGTTCTAGAATTAAAGTTTCTTTGTCTAGCCTGTATCTTCTAAGTGGAAGATCAATTGAAATTATTTTTTTGTAAGCTTTATCTTTTGTTATTGCTCTAATTTCTATAGAATTTTCTAATTTTATTACTGAGACATTTTTAATTGATTCTACTCCTGGTACCTCTATTTCATAGATTACTTTATTTGATAATCTTCTAACATTAGCACTAGGTTCTATTTTTTTCATTTTAGCAAACTTTTTTTGAGTATCTTCATCAAAATGGTAGTTTGTGTGAGTTTTATTCTTTGTAGATCGAACTTTTACTGGCATTTCTCTTTTTGTTACTTTTATGTTATTTGGGTTAATTTTTTTGCCATTAATGTATAATTCAAAATTAGTTTTTGCAGGAGTTATTCTATTCATGTTTTGCATGTTTTTTTTCATTTCATTTTCTAGCATTCTCATTGCTCCTCCCAACATTTTATTTAACATTTTTCCACTTATTCCTCCCATCATGCCTTTTTCAAAAGCGTCTACTGGATTGATCATATCATTTTTTCCTAACATTCCGTAATCTTCTTTTGAAGAATTAACTGGTGCTCCACAATTAGGGCAAAAACTATGCTTATCACTAATTTTGCTATTGCATTTTTTGCATTTCTTTTTTTTAAACATGGTCAGTATTAAAATTTGTTTTAGTTTATATATTTTTGTGTGAATTATTTTGTATTGAAATATTTCTTTATTGATATTATCTCATGGATTTCTTCAATAATTGTTGGTCCTGCTTCTTTTAAGACAATGTGTTTGAGTGCTCCTTTAGTATTGAATTTTTTAGTTTTTTTATTTCTTTAGTTTCTTTTTTAGTTGTCATTATTTAGAATTTTATTTTAGTAGAATATATTCAGCATGACTCCAACCTAGGGGATTTGCCCAGTAAATTACTTCTCTATTACCCATTTTTTTGATTGTTTTTTCTGCTTTTTTTGTTTCATTAATTATTCTAGTGTTAAATTCAATTTCGTGTCTTTTCCAATCAAAATATTCTTCTTTAGTAGCAATATGTTCTGGAAGTAGTCCTTTTGATTTTTTTGCTACTTCTTTTATCCAAGATGTGCAGTTTTTGTATTCTTTATTTGATCCTATTGTTTTATAGAATTTTGCTAGCATGCACGTAAGAGCACACCAACTTCCACTTCCTCCAGTGTACCAGTGCCAATCTCTAACAGCTTCAAATTTTCTAAATCTTCTAATTCCTCCTAGTTCCTCATTCCATAAGTGTTTTTTTAGGTAATTTAATGTGTTTTTTAGTATTTTTTTAGAATCAATTAAATTAAAATAGAATGGAGAGAGTTGTGATATGTCTGGATTTAGTTTAAATTTTGGACTTTTAATAAAGAAGTCCATTTTTTTATTAAATAATTTCTTTTTTATATTTTTAAGAAGATCTTGTGCTTTTTTATTCCATAAGTCTTGTTGTTTTTTATGATTTAGGAGTTTTGCCATTTTTGCTGCATCATAAAGACCTCTTGTAGCTGTACAATTAGCCCAGATTTCATAGCCTTTTTCATACTTAGCATTTTCATGTATGCTTCTTTGTGTTTTTACTAGCCCTGATTTTGAATATTTGAAAATAAGTTTGGTAGTTTTTTCTATAGTTGGCCACATATTTTCAACAAAAACTTCTTTTTTATTGTGTTTGTATGTGTCATATATCCCATGTAGTAGTAGACCTTCATTATCATTTTCATTTCTTCTAGTAACTGAAGGATATCCGTTGTGTGTGTATCTCTGAAAAACTTCTCCATAATCTCTTAATTTTGAAAATCTTTCCATAAAGTAGTAGAATTTTTCAGAGTTTTTCACTAAACCGACTTTATTTAGTGCCTTAGTAATTATTACAGCATCTCTAGTATAGACATAAGGATAAGCACCATTTAGGGGAGTGGCAAGAATTCCTCCGTTTTTGAGTTGCAAGCTTTTTAGAATTTTAATACTCTTTTTCTTAAGGTTCATTTTCGCCTCTTTTTTATTTTAAATGTTAAATATTTTATATTATTTGTTGTTTTCATTTTTTAGCTAGTTTCCACATTATTTCAAAATATTTTTTGTATCCTTCTGAAATTTGCTTATTTTTTATTACAACTGCAAATGGATTAACTTTGTTCCAATAGATTGTTGCAACTTTATCTGCGTATATATTTATTGCAAGAGGAGACCCATATTTTTTTGGCAAATATTTTATTTCAGCATAAGGAATTTTTTTATTAGTTTTTTCATTGAAAATTATTTTCATTTTAATTTTCTTCTTTTTTCTTTTTTTATTATACCGCTTAAAATAAAATTGCAGAATATTACTAGCATAAACTGCTCCACCTAGAATTAAGATTTCTCCAGTGTTTTCTTCTAATTGGCTTTCAAATACTGTTTTTAGTCCTAATTTTCCTTTATAAAATAAAGTTTCCTCTAATTCTTTAGTTTTTGTAAAAAGTTCTTGCATATGTGGTAGAATTTCTTGAACTCTTTCTTCTTTTTCTTTAATTATTTCTATTAGCCTGTTTGGGTTTGTAGCAGAAAATAGTCTTTTATTATTTCTTAAAATGTATCCAATAAGTCCTTTTTTTATTAATCTTTCAGTTGTATCATATACTACTCTTCTATGTAGACCTGTTTTACGTGAAATTATTCCTGCATGACTTGGACCTAATTTAAGAAGTGCTTCATATATAATGCCTTCATTTTCTGTTAATCCTACTAGTTTTAATTGTTCTTTAATTTGCATAATAAGAATAGGGTAATTTTATATATAAATATTGTGGTGAGAAATATACCCTCATAAATTCAAATAGAAAATTTCTTTCTTTTTATTAATTAAATTTGGAGGCAAATAAAAAATGGTAGACGAATCAAAAATAATTAAGCTAATTGCAACAGATAGACTTCATATACCTGTTTCAAGTTTTTCAGGAAAGCTTAAGAGAAGACAGCCTAAAATAGCTAAAGATTTAGGTTTAGTTGCTGGTACTCCCTTTTATGGAGATAGAGTATATGCAAGAGTCGAAACTGATGATAGTGTTATGAAGGCTAGAGGAATGAAGGCTGGAATTGATAAGTTTGAACAAGAGCATCCGAGATGGGCCAAAGTTTTGAGAGGATATATTGAGGAAGAGAGAGCTAACTCTGAAACACATGTTTATTTTGGTATGAATTATGGAAAAAGACTTACTCAAGTAGACTATGTAGGAGTTATGATGGATTTAGGCCTAACTGAGGCAAGTGCTGTGGCTTTATATAAACCTTTAATGGAAGTAAGTAGGAATTTATCAAAGAAGCGTGGAGATGAGGAGAGGAGTGTTCTTATTGGATAGTTTTTTATACTTCTTTCTTTTTTTGTCTTTATGGTACAGAATAAATTTTACATAACAACAGCAATAGATTATGTCAATGCAAAACCTCACATTGGGCATGCATTTGAGAAAGTTATAGCGGATTGTTTAGCTCGCTTTCATAAACAGAAAAAAGATAAAGTATTTTTTTTAACTGGAGTTGATGAAAATGCGCAAAAAAATGTTCAGGCTGCTGAGAAAGCAGGAATTCCTATAAAAAAATTTGTAGATAAAAACACAGGATATTTTATTGATTTAGTAAAAAAATTAAATATTTCTTATGATAAATTTATTAGAACAAGTGATAAAGAACATAGTAAAGTTGTTCATGAGATAATAGAGAAAATAATTAAGGAGGGAGATATTTACAAAGGAGAGTATAAAGGATATTACTGTTCAGGATGTGAGAGTTATATTACTGAAAAAGAGTTGGTTGATGGTAAGTGTCCTGAACACAATAAAAAACCAGAGGTGCTGAGTGAAGAAGCTTATTTTTTTAAATTATCAAAGTACAGAAAAAAACTAATAAATTTCTCTAAAAAATATATTATTCCAGTAAAGAGGAGAAATGAAATTATAGCTAGATTAAATGAGGGATTAAATGATTTATGTATAACTAGAAAAGGAACAAATTGGGGAATAGATTTTCCTACTGATAAAAAATTTAAAGTTTATGTTTGGGTTGATGCACTAATTAATTATGTGAGTGGGGCTAAGTCTGAGTGGCCTGCAAGTATTCATGTTATTGGAAAAGGCATTAACTGGTTTCATAGTGTTATCTGGCCTGCAGTTTTAATGTCTGCAGGATATAAACTGCCTAGCACATTACTAGTGCACGGGTATTTAATTGCTGGTGGTAAAAAGATGTCAAAGTCTTTGGGAAATGTTATTGATCCTCTAGATGTATTAGAAAAATATCCTGCTGATTTAGTCAGATATGCTCTTTTAAGATGTAGTGTGTTTGATGATTCAGATTTTAGTGAAGAGTTAATAATTGAGAGAAATAATAATGAGTTAGCTAATAAGCTTGGTAATTTAGTAAGTAGAGTTTCTGGTCTTATAGAGAAAAATGGAGTAAGTAAGTGTGATAATAAATTAATTAAGAAACTAAATGAAAAGAAAGTTGAAAAATATTTTGAAGGTTATGAATTAGACAAAGCATTGCATGAGGTTTTTGCTTTTATTGATTCTTGTAACGAGTATATTCAAGAAAAAAAGCCTTGGGAGACTAAAGATAAAAAGGTATTATATGAGGTAAAAGAGGCAATATTAAAAATTGCTGAATTACTTTGGCCTTTTATTCCTGAATCTAGTGAGAAAATAACTGAAATTTTTAGTTCTAAAAAAATAAAGAAATCTAAACCGTTATTTGTTAAATATTGATTTTTGTGTTATTTGGTAAATTATTTAAATTGATTATTCTTTAACTAAATAGAAATCTCCATCTTTTAAGATGGGGTGAAGTTTCTCCCGCTAA
>CAZPVF010000017.1:0-12731 GCA_964589955.1 Candidatus Woesearchaeota archaeon | reverse complement strand
TCCATTAAATATATTAGAAATATTGTTTTATAAGATTTTTGGAGAGGATTAATTTGCTTAATTTATTTTAAATATCTAATTTCCTACAGGTGGAGATGAAAGGTCCTATTACTTCAAAAAAGAATCACCTTTTTTAAAATTGATTTTAAAACACATTAATTTAAACTCTTTATCACTTTCATTTCTAAATCCATGGCTTTCTTTTCTATTGACGTATATTAGATCTCCAGGATTAACTTTAAACTCTTTTTCATTAACTATCATTATTGCAGAATTATCTATGATGTAAAAAATTTCATCCGTAAAATCATGACTATGGCAAGGTATTTCTCCTTTGGTAACAATAATAACATCTTCAATAAGGTTAATTTTTTCTTTTAAATCTTCAATTAAAATTCTTTTTTGATAACTTTCTCCTTTAATCCAATTATTATGGCTAACCTTTTTCATATAAAAAATAAATTATTTTTAGTTAAAAACTTTTCGGTATTTTAGAGTTTATTTTTAAATTTGTATTAATTGCCTTCTTAAAAACCCCCAAATTCCAGTTATTTCAAAAAATGAAACAAAAGTATATATGTTGTTTCATCTTATGTAACGTATGAATTATAATAAATTAAGTTTTATTTTAGCATGTTTTGTATTAATATTTGGAATTTTTTTGTTAACTAATGTTAGTGCTCAAGAGAGTGAAAATATTAACTGTGCCGTTTATTTTACTTCTCTAAATTGTCCCAATTGCGCTGTCGTGGACCCAGTTGTTTTAGGGGACTGGCCAAAAAAATATGAAAATTTAGTTCTAATTGAATATGTTTTTTCTGGCTGGAGTGACGAGAATGCTCAACTTCTAGGCCAATATTCCCAAGCCTATGAAAGCATGTCCGCAGTTCCTAATTTGTTTATAAGTGAAAATAAAAATTATTTAGGAAGAATTGATGTTCCTAACGCAAAAGATCAATTTAGTAATCTAGATGCAAATCCTTGTTTATTGTTAGATAAAAGTGTTTTATTTAGTGAATTAGATTTAAATGAGCTTTCAGCAAATCCAAAAATATGGCATAATAATAGAATTTTAATTAAATCCGGAGAAAAACAAATTCCAAGCAACTTATTAAAAGAACTCTTATTATTAGAAGACTTAGAAAAAATAATCTCTAACTCAGAATATAATATTCAAGCAATATCTCCTTTTCCTGTTCCAATTTCAGATGGAGAAATAAGTTTTAAGAAGGCAATTAGTGTAGAAGACTCTTGGATTTTACAGTATAATGATAATTTAGAAATTAATCTAAATTCTAATATTTCTAATAATTCAAATATAGAACAAGTAAATAAATCAAGTCAAGAGTCAAAGATAGACATTCCCCTCATTGGAGAAATTGATACCTCAAAGAATTCTCTATTGTTAATAACAATTTTACTTGGCTTAGCAGATGGCTGTAATCCTTGCGCATTTTTTATTCTTACATTTTTACTTGCAGCAATGATCTATACTGCCTCAGAAATACAAGATAAAAGAAAAAAAAGAATAAGAATTGCAACCGTTGGATTCATCTTTCTTTTCTTTTCTGGATTAATATACTTTTTATTTATGTCTCTTTGGCTCAATGTTTTTTTATTTGCAAAGGAAATAGTTCTTTTAACAACAATTGCTGGAGTAATTGCTATTTTTGCAGGTGTTATAAATATTAAAGATTATTTTTATTTTCAAAAGGGTCTTTCTCTAACTCTTCCTAAACAACAAAAATTTAAATTTCAAGAAAAGGTTGAAAAATTAACAAAAGTAAAGTCATTTTGGCTACTGATTCTAGGAACAGTTATAATTGCAGCAACTGTTAACATGTATGAGCTTTTGTGTTCTGTTGGGTTTCCAATGGTCTATTTAGGTGCTTTAGCTTCAAAAGGCTTAGAAGGAGCTTCTTTTTACTTTTACATTCTTTTATACAATCTGTGTTATATTATTCCTTTGGCAATAATTGTGGTAATTTTTATTGTTACATTAGGTAAAAAAGAATTTGGTAAAAAGAATGTCCAAAGACTTAAATTAATTTCTGGCTTAATGGTATTTCTCTTAGGTTTAATATTAATATTTAATCCGATTTTGTTAGAGAATATATTAACACCTTTTTTAACAATTATTGCTTCTATTTTGATAGGTTTATTAGTAATGTACTTAAGAGAATTTAGAAAATGAATTAGTTACATCCAAATCTTTAAAAATTGTTTTTTCTTAAATTTTAGATGAAAAAAGGAACGTGGATAAATATTATAATTATCTTAGCAATTTTAGTATTAGCTATATTAATTTTAACACTTAATAATAGTTCACACCCAGATACAGATGAAGAAACTGTAAAATGTATTGGAGATAATTCAATCCTTTATGTTCAACTAGGTTGTCATCACTGTGAAACCCAAGAAAGAATGTTTGGAAATTATACAGAATATCTAACAATTATTGATTGTTTTTATGAAAATGAAAAATGTGATGGAGTCCAGGGTACTCCTTCATGGAAAATAAATGGAGTAATGTACATGGGTGTTCAATCAATTGAAAAATTAATAAATTTAACGGGATGTTAAAATGATAGACTTTGTTAGAATTACTACGTTGGCTCTGGCTGATTCAGTTAATCCGTGCGCTATTGCAGTTTTATCTATGATTCTAGTAGCAATTATGACTCAAAATCCAGATAAAAAAAGAAAAATTCTTTTTGGAGGATTATCATTTGTTTTTGCTGTTTTTGTAGGATACTTGGTTTACGGTCTTATAATAATACAATTTTTTTCGCTGTTTGCTGAAATTTTAAGAGAGAATGCTATTTACATATTTAAGGGTTTAGCAATTCTTGCAATGATTTTTGGCGCATTAAATGTAAAGGACTTTTTTGTATATAAGAAAGGGAGTATTGGAACTGAAATGCCTCTTTTTATGAGGCCTAAAGTGAAAAAAGTAATAGAAAGAGTAACAAACCCTAAAGGAGCATTTATTACAGGATTTATTGTCACACTCTTTTTACTTCCATGTACTATCGGACCTTATGTTGTAGCTTCAGGGCTTTTAGCTGAAATAGGAGCTCTTGCAGCAATTCCGTGGTTATTATATTATAATGTAGTTTTTGTGTTGCCAATGTTAATTATTACTTTATTAATCTATTTGGGGTTTGCAAAAGTTGATGATGTAACAGGATGGAAAGATAGAAATATAAGAATACTTCACTTGATTGCAGGAATTCTTATG
Source organism: Candidatus Woesearchaeota archaeon (assembly GCA_964589955.1). Taxonomy (GTDB): domain Archaea; phylum Nanobdellota; class Nanobdellia; order Pacearchaeales; family GW2011-AR1; genus CAZPVF01. Next base: position 9,490 of record CAZPVF010000017.1, on the reverse strand, counting down.
TTTTTAGTTGGACTTGCAATACTAGCTGGTTGGATATAAATTTAATAAAACTTAAAAGCATTAAACTCCATTAATATTAAAGGCACAAAGAGAGGATGAAACAAAAAATATTCTTTCTATTACCAATAAATTAGGGATTCTCCCTGAAGAACTAGAAAAGAAAAAAATTATTTCAATTCTTGATAGTATTACAACAGTGAGTGATGCTATTGTAGTTATGGATTATTTTGGTTATTCTCTAACATATGGCCAACCATGTAAAAATTGTATTCCTGTAGGAAACAAATATGGTAGGAATAGAGAATACTTAATAGTGGAAAAGAAAGGAAGAATTGGGATTCATAAAAAATTTTCAGGAAAAGTAATTTCTTTTAGTAAAGAAATGAGTGTCCACATGCAACTTATTAATTCACAGGCACACTATAATATTAAGTATCCAATATTTATTTACGGAATTCATAATTTTGTAGCAAGATAAATTAGTAATTAGTATGAAGGCATCAATTCATTATGTCCAAATTGAATCACTAAATCTATTTTTTTTTCAATATCTTTACCTAGAATAGGTATATCACACGCCCCAAAACAACTCTCAAACCAAATTAAAAATTCAGCTGTTGTTTTTCTCTCTAAATAGTCAACAACTGAAGTAGCATACTGTTTTAATCCATCAGGAAACTGAATTAAAACTAATTTGGCTTTATTTTTTTTAATATTTTCAGCTACTTTGTCTAGCTCAAGCTCATAGTGTTCATTTAAATCATTTATAGTATATGTTTTCATAAACAATTTAGATTTAGGATATTTTTAAGCTTTTTTAAACTAAAGCTAAAGAAGATCTATAATCAACATTAATTTTTGAATTATGTTTATCTTTTCTTTTATTTAATTCATCTATTAAATCTTTTTTTATTTTTCTAGTTCCAAAAGGTTCAAATGCTATGAATTTGTTTTTGTACTCTTTTAATAATCGATCAAATAACTTTAATAAATTGTTTCTACCATTTACTTCTTGACCAAATACCCATATGGCATTTTTTTGTCAAGACAGTCTGAATGAATGCCTCCCCCATATAAATAATATCTATTTTTTCTTTCTTCTGTTAAATATATCCTAACATCATTTCCCATCTAAGTTGGATTTTACTAACCTTTTTAAATACTTTTACTTATAAAAAAACATGAAAAACATACGCCAACCAATAGTTCCGTTTTAGGGTCGCCTGAATCACGCTTTTTCTTCAAGAACCTTTAACCGTTCGTTTAAGCTTTCCAAAGTTTTAGCAATTGACTTAAATAAATGTTCAGAGATATCAGTTTGTCCTGTTTCAACAGCAGTGTTAATTGTTTGAACCAAATAAGATAATTCTTTTTTAGCCCCTTTATAACTAGTTTCCACTTCAAACCATCCCTCTTTTTGTTCTGTCATAAGTCTTATTATTAACTCCTCTTTAAATACTTTATTGTGATTCTTCAGACTTCTTTATTAAGTCCCTTATTAGTTCGTCATAGGTAGAAACTCCTCGCTGGGCTACAAGCACCTTTAACTTCTGCCGAAGCGTGTAAACTTCATCAAGAAGATTTTAATTTAAAAGAAATTGACTGTGCATATTAGGGGAACAAACAATAAGCAGAGAAAAGATAGAATTTTGCCAATACCTGAAAAATTAATGAAAATTTTAGTTGCTTATTTTAAATTCCCTAGCTATATGTGGAGAGGCTCAAAATATTTATTTCCAAGCATGGAGAACGATTATATTGCCCCTCAAAGATGGAAAGCTATCTTTAGAGAAAAAGTGTTAAAGCCTATGGGAAAATGGGTCGCTCCAAACAATGAAAGAAAACAAGGGACTCCGAAATTCAGAAGTTATAATTTAAGGGCAACAAGGGCAACAGAACTTTTAGATGAGACGCAGGGAGATATTTTTTCAGTTGTAAATTTTCTAGGACACGCAGACCTAAGAAGTGTAACAAAATATCTCCCAAGATGTTCTTATTTTCAAAATCAATTGAGAAATGCTTTAAATGGTATCGATAAAAAAAATAATGGGAGCTCGAATGGTGCGAGTGTTTTTGTCCAAAATGCAAACAACATTATGCAATTGCAGAAAAAGACCATCCAACAGTTAGAGAAGTAGAGGCTTATGATGGAATTAAAAGAACAACGACAAGACATTATTATTGTAAACATTGCGATTTTGAGAAAAAAGTTCCTCATACGGAAACAATCCCTTACGAGGATAAAGATTCTTGGCAATAAGGTTTAAAAACATATTTTATTAAGTTAATTTATGAAGTTACATTTAGGGTGCGGAAATGATTATAAAAAAGGATATGTGAATTGTGATATTTCTAAAGATGTAAATCCAGATGTGATTGTAGACATAACAAAGAAATTGCCTTTCAAGGATAACTCTGTTGATGAAATTATTATGAACCATGTTCTAGAACATACTCAAAAGCCAATAGATGTTTTTAAGGAGATTTATAGAATTTGTAAAAGGGGGGCAATCGTAAGAATTCGTGTTCCTTATTTCTCTAGTGAATCGGCTTTCTCTCAAATTGACCATTATAGTTTTTTCTCTCTTACTACTTTAGATTGTTTAGACAGAAATCATGTGGGGTATTGGCAAGGGACTGGAAATTTTAAAACAATAAAGAAAAAATTGGTTTGGAGAAGGGCATTAAAACCTTTTGAATGGATTTTTACAATTCATCCTAAGATAACAAGAATCTATCAAGAATTATTTTGTTGGTGGTTTCCAGCCAAAGAATTACAAATAGAACTAAAGGTTATTAAATAGCCCCATACTTCTTAACCTGTTCATTCTCCGCCGTATCATCGTAAATCATAAACTCTTTATACGGCAAATTTTGAATATCCTCAACTTTCATCCCTGTTAATTCTGCGATAGCATCGGCGTCATTCTTCAAATTCAACTTAAAACAAACCACAAGTTTACAATTGCTTATCACATCATTATGAATATTTTGAGGTCGTTGTGAGATTGAGATAACACCAATCCTTAACTCCTTGCCCTCTGTAACTGTGATAAGTCGCTTAAAACCCATTGGAATATAACTTTTTGAAATGTAATTATGCACTTCATCAACGACAAAAACAATATTCCTCAACTTCTTAAAAATGTATTCGCAAACTTCATTAAAATAATCTGAACTCAAATCGTGAGGCTGAAAAACTAACTTATTGCAACCACTCTTTATTGATTCGTCTAACTCTTCAATTGTTTTCACAATCAAACCATAATCGGAATATTCTCTTTTAATATCGTAAACAATTCGATTCTTATATTGAGAAAGCAAATGTTTAGCCCAATAACTTTTACCACTTTGTGTTTTTCCTACAACTAAAATTCTAATGTGTGGCTCAATCTTCATCCAAAAACACCCCCTCTTTATCTGTCAAACCCTTAGCAAAAATATTCAAAACTTCCGCTCCACAAACTCGACATTTCACGCCCCTTATATCCTTATCAGGCACAAAAAGGCGGTTTCCACATCTACATCTAATTATCATAAGCCTCTATTGTTTTGTTTAATTTCGCTTGAGCTTCCTTTAACCAATTATAAACTTCTTCGGGATTTTTCTTTAACATTTTTCGAAGTTCAGGTTTTGCTAAAGTTATAATCGGTTTGATAATCATAAATAACATATCTCCACTAAAAGTGCTCAAAATAAAATCAACCGTTTCAATCACTTCTTTCTTAAATTCTTCTGCTGTCATTTTTTCAACATCTCCCCAAAGTTCTTAACTTCTGATTTAGTATTTGTCATAGGCTCGGGTGGTTGCTCTTGTGGAGCTTCTTGTTTTGGTTTTCTTTTTTTCTTTAACTCAATATAAACCTGTGCTGAAATATCCGCCAAAGTCAAAACATAAGCAATTTCGGGGCTATACTCTAAGAGTTTGCCGTTTGTGTCATATTTCTTCAACAATGCAACTCCGCTATCATTTAGCCTTTCAATTTGATTATCTTGGATTTGAACAGCCTTATTAGTCGTTAAAGACACTATTCCCGCTAGGGCTTGGTGTATGCTATCGGCTACGGTGTTATACATCTTATCATTATCCACTTCAGGAGACGGGGCGGAGCTCTCGCCCTCTGCCTCTTGAATAGGGGAACTCTCCGAGTCCAAAGACGCCTTAAACTCGTCGTTTAGGATGGTGCTGTCCTGTGCGACTACATCGAAGCTACTACTTTCTTTTTTAGGAGGTTTGTCCTGCTTTTTTAATTCAGGACTTTTCTCTTCTTTCTTTTTTGCCATGTTAATTAATTCCAAACATCATTATCAATATCATCAAAATCTTCCTTTGGCTCTTTTGGAGCTTCAGGTTTCTTTTCAACTTCTTTTTTTGCCATTGTTTTTTCTCCTGTTAATTTATTTGGTCGAGTAACACTAAACTCCTCTAATTTCTCAAATTTTCTTCTTCCGCATTTGTAACATTTAGGAGACTTGGCACAACTTGCCATCTCATAACCGCAATAAATGCACTTTAGTTTTTTGTATTGTTTATCTTCCATTGTTTCATCATGAATATTTTAGTTGTCTTGTTGTATTCGATTCGTTCTTTTTGTTGTGTTCTAAAATTCCGAACCACTTGTTTACTTTTTGCAAGGTCGAGGATTTGCGGGATTTTTCGACAATCAACGCAAATAAAAATTCCGTTTATACTCCTTACCATGTGGGGGCTCCCGCAAATTTTGCAAACTTTCATTTTACAAATTCTCAACATTGCTTCCCGCTTTTGGCTCTACCTTTTCAGGCTTAGCTTCAGGCATTGGCTCTGCGACAAATTCCTCTTCCTTTGGTGTTTCGGTTTCTTCTGTCATTTTTTCTCCTTAATTTAATTATCATAAAATTGATTATAGAGCTCATTCTCAAAGTCCTTTAAATCAAATCCTAATTTCTCCATCTTCTCTGCATTTTTTTTTAAGTTCTCGCCCAATTGCTTTCTTTCGGAAAATAGTTTCTTTCTCTCTTCCTTTAAAGCCTTGATTTTCCAACCATCAAACTCTTTTTTAGGGCTCAAATGACAAATAACTAAGTGCCTAATTAGTTCGGAAAGGGCTGTTTTGCCATAGATTTTTGTGTATTGCTCGACTAAAATTCTCGCAGGGTCGCCCACTGCTCCGAAGTTTATTGTTTTCGTCAAATACCTTTTCAATCTTCCTGTTTTTGCCATTTTTTGTTTAACAACTCAACTTAACAAACTTTTTTCAGTTGTGAACTTGTTGTTTGTTTTTTGATTGTTTTTGTTTTTCGTTCTTCTGAACCTTTTTTTGTTTAGTTTTGTCTTTAGCAAAAATCTAAAAATTACTTTTTTTCTTGTTGCTTTAGAACCTTTTTGAAAAAAAAGAACCTAAAGGCTTCATGCCCTTAACTTTTGTTAAGTCAGTTTGTTAAACTGAATTTTAGATTTTTGAAAATTATATTTGAATGTTAGAACTGAAAATTTAAAGCCACATAGTTGCTCACTTAATTCCTGTAAATCTCCGATAGTTTCAACATTCGGTAACAAGACATCTAAAAACGCCTCTTTCGCACTTTTTTGGTTATTTTCCTCTTTCATTTTTGTATTAATAAGCTTTTTAAGGCTCTTCCGTCTTTTTCCTGTATGGAAAAAACAAACGAACAGGTGTCCGCTAAACGCATTCGACAACCAATAGTAACAGTAGTGGGTCATGTAGACCACGGAAAAACATCTGTACTAGATAGTCTAAGAGACAGTTGTGTCCAAGTTGGTGAGTGTGGGGGAATTACACAAAAAATTTCTTTTACAATGTATCCTACAACACAGATGAAAAAGGCTTGTCCTATAATTGATGCTAAAGGTATAAAAGTAAATATTCCAGGATTTTTACTTATTGATACACCAGGCCATGCCGCATTCACAAACCTAAGAAAAAGAGGAGGAGCACTAGCTGATCTAGCAATTTTAGTAATTGATATTAATGAAGGAATAAAACCTCAAACTGCTGAAGTAATACAAATTCTAAAACTCAATAAAGTACCATTTTTAATAGCACTAAATAAAATAGATAATATTTCTGGTTGGCAAAGAGTAAAAGATGATCTTGAAGAAAATATTTCACTTCAACCAGATCATGTTAAACAAGTTTTTCAAGAAAGATATATGACTCTAATGGGCTCACTAAATAGTTATGGATTTGATTCAGATTTATATTTTAATGTTAAGGATTTTACAAAAAAAATTGCACTTGTTCCAGTAAGTGCTAAAACTAAAGAAGGAATACCTGAACTTACTATGATGTTATGTGGAATTAGCCAGAAATACTTGGGTGATAGGCTAAATCTAGGAAAAATTGCAAGAGGAGTAATACTTGAAATAAAAAAGACAAAATCAGCTAATTATGCTGAGTCAATTCTTTATGATGGAGAATTATCAAAAAATGATAAGATTGCCATTGCAAAACTTGATGGTGAACCAATCATATCTAATATTAGAGTATTAGAAGAAATTGAGCCATTATGTGCAAGATTTAAGACTACTGATGTTATTACTGCTTCAACAGGATTTAGAATGCAGCTCACACAAAAAGATAAAATTATGCCTGGAATGCCTTTTGTTGCATACACTGGAGATATTGACAAAATAAAAACTGAGTTTAAAAAAGAAATTACACAAAATTTAAAACTTCAGAGTAAGGGTATAATTGCTAAAGCTGACTCTTTGGGTAGTCTTGAAGCACTTTTGACTCTTTTAAGTGAAACAAAAATTCCAGTTGTAAAAGCAGGAATTGGAAATATAAATAAATCTGATATAGTATCAGCTAAAGCTAATTTAAAAATAAATGAAATTGATGCAATAATTGCTGGTTTTAATACATGTATTGAGGATGAAGCTAAAGAGATAGTTGGTAGTATTAAAATCCTGCAAGATCAGGTTATATACAAACTAATTGAGGATTTAGTAGAATATAGAAAAATTAAAGCTAAAGAAATTGAAAAAAGAAGATTAATGCAATTAGCAACAATTTGTAAATTAAAGATTCTACACCAATTTGTTTTTAGAAATACTAAACCTGCAATATTTGGTGCTAGAATTGAATCTGGAAGACTTATTTCAAATCTTCCAATAATAAATGAAAAAGGAGAAAAAGTTGGTAGAATCAAAAATATTCAACTAGATAAAAAATCTGTTAATGAAGCTAGGCAAGGTTTAGAGGTTGCTATATCTATATCTGGAGTAAATTATGAAAGACAATTGAAAAATAAAAATTATCTATTAACTGATATTGGTGAAAAACAATTTAGAAATTTTAAAAAAAATAAAGACCTTCTCTCACCAACAGAAATTAAAACCCTTCAAGAAATTGCTGAGATAAAGAGGCAAAAAAAATCTGATTGGGGAATGTAAAAACCTTTTTAACCATCTTCTTCCTTAATTATTCATGCACATTAGAAAAAGAGGTATAATTAGTGATGCTAAAAACACCACCCATATAACTAAGATAAACAAAGTTGGAATAATTGGTTTTTTTAGTGCATTTGGACTTTCTCTAATCTCCACAATTTGGGCAATTTATTTTGAGTCTATTCTTCATAATGCTTCTCTTGTCGGGTTTTTGACCTCAGCTTTTATTATTGTTGGAACCCTTACATATGTTTATAGTATACCTTTTTTAGAAAAAAACAAAAAATTTCTTGGTTATACTCTGATTTTGTTTTTAATGGTTTTATCATATGCTCTTTTTACTTTTGTTTCAAATGTTGTTGCAATAATAATTCTTGGATTTTTAGTAGCGATTTTAGGAAGCCTAAGAGTAAGTCTTTATGGAATTATAGTTAGGGATGTTTCAAAAGATAAAGAAGTATCAAAAAATGAAGGATTTATTTACACACTGCTTAATGTGGCTTGGTTTATTGCACCAATTATTGCAGGATATATTGCAAGTGAGCTCGGAATGAAAATAGTGTTTTTGGTTGCAGCAATAATGTTTTTTATTACGCTTTTACTCGTAAAGATATTTGGTATTAAGGATGAGAGAACAACAAAAAAAATCGATAAAAAACCTTTCAAGGTATTCTTAGATTATTTTAAAAATAAAAATAGGGTTTTTGCATATTTATTAGGAGGAGGAATTGATTTTTGGTGGGTACTAATTTATATTTATGTTCCAATATTTTTATTTGATTACGGTTTAGATGAAGCAACAATTGGAGTATTTTTGGGTGCAGTAATACTACCCTTAGTTTTAATTGAATATAAGATAGGAAAAATAGCTAATATTAAAGGATTTAAAAAAATATTTTTGATAGGATTTTTAATTCTTGGTGTAGCCTCTCTATCTTGCTTTTTTATAACAAATATCTATGTAATCTTAGCTATACTTGTTTTGTCAAGTATAGGTGCAGCAATGATTGAGCCAACTTCAGAAGCATACTTTTTTGATGTCATTAAGAAAAACGAGAGAGATAAATTTTACCCAATTTACAACACAACAATTAATACAAGCTCAATTGTAGCAAGAATTCTAGCAGCACTTATATTGCTTATTTTACCATTTAATTATATATATCTTCTTTTTGCAGTTGTAATGTTCTGTGTTGCTTACTTTTCAACAAGAGCAAAAAACATAATCGAAGCTAAAAAAATATGAGTTAAATTTAAAAACATATTTGTCATAATTCTTGTATGAAAAAGAGTGTGATATTATTAGTATTTTTTGCATCTTTATTAGTAATGCTTCCAATTACTAGTGCACTAATATGTAACCCCCAAGTAAGTGTACTAAATCAAGATCCTTATCCTGCTGTTCCTGGAGAGTATGTGGAAGTAGTTTTTCAAATGACTGGTCTTAACAATCCTGAATGTGGGGAAATTACATTTGAGTTAATTGAGGGATTTCCATTTTCACTTGATGGTCAAGAAGCTATCAAAACAATTCAAGGTAATACTTACATAAAAGATTTTAGTTCACACTGGTTAATTCCGTATAGATTAACAATAGATGATGATGTGCTTGATGGAAATTCTGAGCTTACAATCAAATACAAAACAACAGGAATGGAGTCATCAACATCAAAAAAATTTAATATATCTATTGAAGATTCACTTTCAGACTTTGAAGTTTTTATAAAATCTTATTCTTACTCAACAAAAGAGTTGACTTTTGAAATACTAAATATTGGAGAAAATGATGCCGAAGCTATAACTCTTGTTATACCAAAACAAGACATAATTGATATAAGAGGTTCAAATAGAGTAATTGTTGGAGATATTGACTCAAATGAGTATACAACTGCTGATTTTAAAGCAGATATTAAGGACGGAGAACTAAAAGTAGATTTGTACTATACTGATAATTTAGGAACAAGAAGAATGTTAGAGAAAACTGTTGTTTATGACTCAAGTTATTTTCAAGTAAGAGCTGATGAAATTCCATCAACACCAATAGGGTACTATGTTGTTGTGGTTGTTATAATTCTTATAATAATTTACTTAAT
>CAZPVF010000016.1:0-12806 GCA_964589955.1 Candidatus Woesearchaeota archaeon | reverse complement strand
CCTAGAATTTTTTCTAACTCTTCTATTTTAGTTTTTAGTTCAAGTGATTCTTTCTTTAGTTTATCTCTCTCCATTGATGTAAGTTGTTGTAATCTTGTTTCAAGTACTGCACTAGCCTGCTTTAGTGTTAACTTAAATTTCTTTATAAGTGTCTCTCTAGCTTCAGTTGTATGTTTAGACTTTTTTATTGTATCAATAACACTATCTAGATTTTTTAGTGCTATAAGTAAACCTTCTACAATTTCTTCACGATCTTTAGCTTTTTTTAACTCATATCTGGTTCTACTAGTAACTATCTTTTTTCTATACTCAACATAAGCACCTAGAACATCTCTAAGATTCATTATTTTTGGCTGACCGTTATGAAGTGCTAGAAAATTAACATTAAATGAGTCTTGTAGCCTTGTATACTTGTATAAAGCATTAATAATATATTTTGGATTAGCACTTTTTTTTAATTCAATTACAACTCTAATATTTCCTTTTGAGCTCTCGTCACGCAAGTCAGATACATCTTTAATTTTCTTTTTTTGTATTAGGTCTGCAATTTGAGTCATTAGTGTGGCTTTATTTACCATATATGGTATTTCAGTAATAACTACAGCTTCTTTTTTCTTAATTGTCTCATTTGTTGTTTTTCCTCTTAATATAAGTCTTCCTCTACCTGTCTTATATAATTCTAGCATATCTCCCTGAACTTGTCCACCAGTTGGAAAATCTGGTCCAGTTACAATTTCAGTTAAGTTTTCAAAGCTTATGTCAGGTTTTTTAATATAAGCAATAATAGCGTCACACACCTCAACTAGATTATGAGGAGGAATATTTGTTGACATTCCTACAGCAATTCCTGTAGCACCATTTAGCATTAAAGTTGGAAGTTTTCCTGGAAGCATTTCAGGTTCTTTAACTGAATTATCAAAATTAGGTAAAAACTTTACAGTCTCTTTGTCAATGTCTGATAAGAGTTCCATTGATATTGGCATTAATCTTGCTTCAGTGTACCTATAAGCAGCCGGAGGATCTCCATCAATTGAACCAAAATTACCCTGTCCAAATACTAAAGGATATCTAAGTGAAAAATCTTGAGCAAGTCTAACCATTGCATCATATACTGCAGAGTCTCCGTGTGGATGAAATTTACCAATAACATCTCCTACAACTCTAGCAGATTTTTTAGTCTGAGTTCCAGGTTTTAGTCCCATCTGTTGCATCGCATATAAAATTCTTCTCTGTACAGGTTTTAGTCCATCCTCAATTGCAGGAATTGCACGCGAAACTATAACACTCATAGCATAGTCTAGATAAGACTTTTTCATTTCTTGAGTTACTTCAGTATTATATACACCTTTTTCACTCTCTTTCATCTCTTCAGGATTATCAGTTGGACTCATTTTTTCCTCCTTATGTAGTCTGTACAAGGTAAACCTTGTGGTACTTCATGTCCTTTTTTCTTGCAATCAATTGGATTATATGTGTGACATCCTGGCACATATTTTGAAAATTTAGCAAATTTACAATTTACATCACAAAATTTTACTTCCAATTTATTCTTCCTCCTCGTCATCTTCTTCTCCCTCATCCTCTTCATCAGAATCTTTTTCTTCGTATTTAATAATTATCTCATTTTCGTCATCTGCCTCAAGAGTTATCTCTCCTTTTTCTTCTTTTAACTCAACAAGTTTTCCAATCCACTCATCAATATCATCCTCATTCATAGTTATTTCAACTACTTCTACTTCAACTTCTTCGTCAGTATTTTCAATATTACTCATTTTAAGAGACCTCCTCACCTTTTTCATCTAAGTATTTCATCATTTCATCTTCACTTAATTCTTTAGTTTTTACTTGGGTTCCTTTCCACTTACACTTTCTACACTCCCACTCTTTTCCTCCACCCTCTTCATGATCACTATTAATTAAAACTAGTCCAACATCATCACTACCACACTTAGGGCACTCTCTAATCTTGAATATTTTTTCTTTTTTCTTTTTTGTATCAATGCCTTTAGATTTGTTATATTCCTTAGGTGAATCATATCCTTGTTTAATCCATTCAGGTGTCTCAAGTTTTTTCTTCTTTTTTGCCATTTTAAGATTGTTTTCTTTTTAAAATTGTGTAGCTAAAAATCTCGTAAAAGATGTTTTTTGTCTTACCCATTTTTTACCTCATCAATTTCAGCTTCTGGAAAAGCAGGTGCCATAAAACCACAGTTATTACAAATCCAGTTTTGAGGCGCTCCTAATGCAAGTGACGCATTGATATCTATTTTTACATCTGTTGATTTGCATTTTGGACAAAATTTAATTGTTTTCATTTTATATATCTAAGTTAGCGTCGTGTGCATTATCATTAATAAACTCTTTTCTTGATGCAACATCATCACCCATTAACATGCTAAATACTCTATCAGCTTCAATTGCATCTTCTATAAATATTTTTTTAATTTTTCTTGTTTTTGGATTCATTGTTGTATCCCATAATTGTTTTAGGCTCATCTCTCCTAAACCTTTAAATCTTGTAGTATTAGCTGATCCTATTTTTTCAGTTAGTTTTTTTAATTCTTTTTCTGAATAAACATAGTGATCTTTTTTCTTTCTTACTCTATAGAGTGGAGGCATTGCTGCATAAATATTTCCATTCTCAATTAATTGTGGCATAAACCTAAAAAAGAATGTTAAAAGTAGTGTCTTAATATGTTCCCCATCAACATCAGCATCAGTCATAATAACAATCTTACTATATCTTAATTTTTTTAAATCAAATGTGTCTCCAACTCCAGTACCAATTACTGTAATCATATTTGTTATCTCTTCACTTGATAGAGCTTTACTTGGATTTGCTTTTTCTACATTTAGTATTTTACCCTTTAGTGGCAAAATTGCTTGAATTTCTTTATTTCTTGCTTGTTTTGCACTTCCACCTGCAGACTCACCCTCAACAATATATAATTCAGTATCATCTGATTTTTTCTTAGAACAATCTGCTAGTTTACCAGGTAGTCCTCCAAGTGAAAACGCACTCTTTCTTCTAACTAAATCTTTTGCTTTTTTTGCAGCTAGTCTTGCTTTAGCTGAATCATTTGCTTTAGCAACAATTTTTTTAGCAATTGGAGGGTTTTCTTCAAAAAATTCACTTAAACACTGTGTAACAATTGAGTCAATAAACCCTTTCATTTCACTATTCCCTAATTTTGTTTTAGTCTGACCTTCAAATTGAGGATTAGCCATTTTTACACTAACAATTGCAACTAAGCCCTCTCTAGTGTCATCACCAGTAATTGTGACTTTTCCATTACTCTTACCATTTGTTTTTTTAATATAATCATTTACTACTCTAGTTAGAGCAGTCTTAAATCCTGAAACATGTGTTCCACCCTCAACTGTATTGATTGTATTAACAAAACCGTAAATACTTTCCCTGTATCCTGAGTTATACTGGATTGCAACATCTACTACAGTTCCTTTATGTTCTCTTTTAAAATAAACTGGTTTATGTAAAACATCTTTACTCCTATTTATCCATTTTACAAATTCCATAAGTCCGCCAGCAGCATAAAACTCTTCTTTTTTATTTTTCGTCTCATCACTAAGAACTATTTTTAATCCTGCATTAAGAAATGCAATTTCTTTAAATCTGGTTGTTAGTACTTTGTAATCAAACTCTGTTACTGAAAAAATATCAGGGTCAGGCCAAAATGTGACTTTTGTACCACTCTCCTCTGGCTTACATTTGCCTATAATTTTTAATTTTTCTTTTGCGAATCCTTTAGAATATTCTTGCTTATGAATTTTTCCTTCTCTTTTAATTTCAATTATAAGTTTTTTAGATAGAGCATTAACAACACTTATTCCAACTCCGTGAAGACCTCCTGAAATTGCATAAGATTTTTTGTCAAATTTTCCACCAGCATGAAGTTTTGTTAGAGCAATCTGCACTGCAGGCAGTTTATATCTCTTATTAATTTCAACAGGAATACCTCTACCATCATCCTCTACACTAACACTTCCGTCTTTGTTTATTATTACATTAATTTTTTTACAAAATCCTGCTAAAGCCTCATCTACACTATTATCAACTACTTCATAAACTAGGTGATGAAGACCTTCTTTTCCTGTTCCTCCAATATACATTGCAGGACGTTTTCTTACTCCGTCTAAGCCTTCTAAAACTTTGATTGCATCTGCACCATAATCTGATTTTTCTGACATTTTTTCCTCTTAGAGAGTATTCACTTCAACCTCTAGTAATTCGAATTTTTCTGTATAAAATTCGTAATTTTATACTAAAAAAAAGCAGTGTTTCTTTATAAACCTTTCTGGCTGAATTTGGCACTTTCTAAGCTAGAAAGCCTATAATTCATAATATTTATAAATCTTTATAAGCATTTTTTAATAGTTACGTGGGTTAAACTTTATTTAATTTTACACTCCTCTACAGTGATAACAATAGTAACATTTATAAAGAAAAAGTACCTATATAAAGCATAGAAAAATAGGCATAATACTACAAAAATGAAAAAGATAACACAAACAATAAAAAATAATACAGTTACATACTCTTTTAGAAATAGACAAGAGTATGAAATGCTTAGAAAAGCAGCAAGATTTTTATTTAGAAATAGAGATATTGTGGGAACAGATTCATTTAATCTTTCATTACTTTCTATGGGTGTAATGGATTATTTTAAACTTGGAGGAAGAGTAGGAGAAAAATACATTATAGTTGATCCAAAAAATGGGTGTAAAATTGAATCAGTAAATTCTAGACCTTCTTCAAGATATGATAAACATCTTATTTTACAAGGAACAGGAGGAGTTATTCCTAATACAAGATTTAAAATAGGAGACTATAACTTTATTGTTGCAGGAAAACCTGATATTTCAGGTTGTATTTTAGGGAACATTAGTGGTCTAGAAAACTTTGCATAAAATGAAACAAAAACAACTCATTCAACTTACTGCAGGATTACTAGTTTTACTAGCAGTGCTTTTAAGCATATTAGTCTATACTGTAATAGGTTTTGTTAGTGCAGAGGAACAAACAAAAGACTATTCATATACTAAAGCTATTTGTGATGATAAAACCTGTCAAGACTATGTAATAGTTTGCAACGGCACAAAATTAGTAAGCAAGACTGAAATTACAGGAGCATCTATGGCAATTCCAAATGACTGGACTGATCCTAGGCCTCAAGAGTTAATTGACGGTTTTTGTAATCTTTCTTAAATAGAGTAAGTGCTCTTTATCAAATAAACTACTTATTTCAAAGTCTTCATGACTTATTAAATTTTCTAATTTAAAACCAATTCTTTCTGGTTTTATTTTTAGTCTGTACTTTCCATTTCTTACATTTTCAATTTCAGGTATATTGTCTTTACCTAAGCTCTTTTTTAACTCTGTTTTTAATCTATATAGATATCTTGCCTGATTATATCCAGGTTCAATATCAGTCTTATGAATCCACCCACTATTTTCACTATTTGTCCTACTAAAAGCTAATTTTGTAAGGTATTTGAAAGATTTAGCTGTAAGAGCAACACTTACACCATTATACTTAATTACAAATCTCTCACCCTTTTTTGTTCCGTCAATAATTAGCAAATTTGTTAAATTATTGGACATGTAAGAAATTTAATCTTATTAGAATTTAAATAAATATATAACTAAAATAAAGTAGTAATTCAATTATTTTTAAAATTATATTATTGCTGAGAAGTAGTAGGTGGTGGTTTTGCTGCCAGTGTTGGTCTTGTTGGCATTTGAGCACTATTAACTCCTTTTTTATAGTGAATAATTAAAATTATTACTACAACTATAATTCCTATACTAAGTAAAACTATAATTAAAATCCATCTTACTGAATCTAGAGGCTTAGGGCCTACACTAAACCACTCAAAAGCACTAGCTTCGTCTCCATCACTATACTCAATTGAAGAAAATAATACATAGTCTCCATTTTTAATTCCTTCTGGTATCAAGAACTCTTTAACAAAGCTAGCTTCATCTTTAATATCTTGAACTTCCTGAAATTCATAAATAATATTATCTTGATTATCTTTAATATAATAATGAACAAGAACTTCTCCACCCTCAGTTACAGGAACAAGTCTTTTCATTAAAAATGCAGCATTTAATATTTCACCAGGTAGAATGTTTTCATCATCAGCAACAATATCTACAAAAATATCAAAAATAGAATCTGTACTAACTACATTTACACCTAAACTAATATTTACTTCTTGATAAAGTGTCCAGACTCTGATTATGTCAATATATAAATCAATTGGAACAGTAATATTTGGACTAGCTGTAACAGTAATAGTCTTTGATGAGTCAGGCATGATTTCAAAATTATTTTCACTTAATTCTACAAAAGGAAGAGTTTTACTTACATAAATATTATATCTTGAAGCTGTTGGATTAGATATTGTAAAACTATCGCTCTGACTTTGACCCTGTGCAACGTTTATATTTAGTGTTCCAGTATCAATTTCAAAATAAGGGTTTCCTCCACCTGAACCACTTCCTGATGAACCACTTGATCCTGATGAACTACTACTTGTACATCCTTCATTCACAAGACCGTCACAATCATCATCATAAGGAGTATTGCAATCTTCACTTCTTCCAGGTCTAATTGCAGCATTATTATCATTACAGTCAATTGCACCACAAGTACCACCTAGAGGACTATATCCGTCCCCATCCACATCAGTACAAATTAATTCATTTGTATTATTATAAGTTAAATTTAACTCTGTTATTCCTTCTGAAATAAATGTAACATTTGTAGAAAAATAATTATTTAGTGTAAACGTAATTATATCTCCAGCATAGCCATCTAAAATTAATACATCATTATATCCATATGTTCCATTAAAACTCTGGACTTCAGATATAAGTAAGTTATTAATAAAAGCTCTTACATAATATGTTGAATTTGTTATATTTCCGTCTTCTAATACAGTCTGACCATAAAACTGGTGAAATGTTGGTGGTTGAGCACTAATTATCACTGTTACAGCTACTAAAAAAATTGCTATTCCTGATGTTACAAATACCTCTTTATTCATTATATTTTACCAATTACAATTCCAGTTAGTGGTATAAAGCTTCCAGCTTCATCAACATATACCCAGTAACTTCTTTCTTGTTCTAAATAATCATCTGCAGCTACAACTTCATAACTCATTGTAGTCTCATTATATGTATATAACTCACTATAACTTATTTCTTGAAGTATATCTTGAGCTTCATATGAGTTTGAAAATGTTCCTACAAAGTTCCAACCAGGTAAGACATTAATGGTTGGCCTTTGCAGACTCTCATCTCTTCTTGTTCCATTAAGTGTGATACTATCTCCAGCACCCATATCAATGATATATCCTCTTCCAACTTCTAGATAATCTAGGTTACTTGGTGTAGAGTCAAAATGCCTAATCTTAAATCCTTCATCATATGTATAAATTCTATTAATATTTGTTACACCACTAAATACTTCATCAATTGAATAATTATCTAAGAATAATGGTAAGCTAAATGAGTTCTTTCCTGGGTTTAATGGGATTGTTACTTCTATGTATTTTCTTTGTGTAAGACTTACTTCTAAATATGGATTTAAAAATGAGTCAGATGAATAATTTGTTCCGTTTACTTCAACTAAAAAGTAATATTCAGGATACTCTGTAAATTCCCAAAATGCATCATCCTGCCACTCAGCAATCCACTCAACAACAGCTTGATCAGATGCTACGACTCTTACTGGAGGAAGTATTGGATTAGTTACTGGATCATCTCCTCCTCCTAGAATATCATCTAAAAAGCCATCTTTTTCATAAATATAAAATGTAGCTGTAAGTCCGTCACAGTCTTGAGCATCAACAATTAAGCTTACTCTCTCGTCTTCATCAACCATTGTTGTATTCCAACTAGCATTTGTTACGATGCATAATCCTGCACAACCCTCATCTACAATTCCATCTCCAGGATCAGCAGTACCAGTCTCATCTGTTGGACACTGATTATCAAATCCGTCACATAATTCTGGTGCTCCAGGATAAATATCTGCATTGTTATTATCACAATCTACAACATTCTCACTATCTCCTCCCTCTATAACTGTACAGTTATCAAATCCATCAGTATCAGTATCTACACAACCATTAACTTGACACTCACTATCTGCAAAATCTATGTCTCCATCACAGTCATCATCTACAGTATTAAAGCAGTCTTCTGGCATTCCAGGATTAATAAATTCATTTGCATCATTACAATCTGTTCCTGATGGACAATCTTCTGCATCATATCCATTATATCCGTCACTGTCTCCATCAACACATGTTATAGGAATTACAACCTGAATAGATCCATCATTTATATTATGAGTAATTAATTGAGGAGTAGCTTGTGAATCATAAAGTAGTGTATTTGAAAAAGTTAGACTAGATGTTCCTGTATCAATTGCCCTAAATATAAATGTAACTAAAACTCCACTACCTGTAACACCTGCTGTTGTTCCCATTCTAGTTGCAGCAAAATTATTTACTAGTCCAGGAGTACTCATATCTGGAGCAACTGGAAAAACACTTGCCCCATCACTACTTAAAAAAGGGCCAAGACTATAGCCAACATATGATAGTATTGTAGGATCATAACTTAAATCAAATTGAAAACTATAAAGTTCAGTCACATCATCAATTGTTATATTAAATTCAAATGTAGTGTCATTGTCTACTTGTTGAAAATTTGGAGTAATGTTTAAGTCTTGAGCACAAACAACACCAATTAACAAAATCATAAATGCAAAAATATAGAACTTACTAAGTCTCATTTTTTCTCTTTTTTGTTTACTCTTACTATCAGTCATCTTTAATTTATAAATTTATATTTTAATCAAAGTGCATACCTACTAGTTGAAGGTCTAGTATTCCTACATCATGATCCCTGCTAACATCTCTTCTTCCACACCACTCATTAGGTATATCACATCCTGTTGTTCCAAATTGCATTGCAGCCATTGAAATATCTCCAATATTTACAAACCCGTCCTGATTAATATCATATATTATTGCATTACAATCAATATCTGCTGTATCTATCATTCCATCACAGTCATCATCAAGACCGTTATAACAGCTTATTTCATTAACTTCATATTCATCTATCTGAATTGTTGTTGTAACTATTCCACAATCACTATCACACATATCTTCTATTCCTGCTGGATAAGAACTCCAGTCTCCAGGCTGATCTCCATCATTATCTCCATCATAACCACACTGATTACATGTTCCAGTACCAGCAACCCAAATATCATCTTCAGTTCCATTTGTACACTGTCCGCTACAATCTGAATCAAATAAATCTATATAACTATCACAATCATTGTCACTTCCATCATAACAATTTGTTTCAGGATCTTGGAAAGGATTATTTTCATTTGCGTTATTACCACAACATCTTAAATTTCCGATTCTTGATCCATCATAATTATAAGCCATTGCTTCACAAACATACTGACATTGTTCAGCACTAAAATCTTCATCAATTTGCGAATCACAATTATTATCTACTCCATCACACTCTTCACTAGCATCAGGATTAATGCTTGAATCAAGATCATTACAGTCTCCTGAAAAAATAATAAGTTCAAATATAACATAATAATTAACAGGTCTTTCACACTGAACAAGTGTTGTACCATCAGAATATAAGTCACCATCAACGTCCTTATACCATGTTTGTCCTGGATACTCATCAGGATCATTATCATTACAATCTGTTCCTCCACAAGAAATAGAGTCAGAATAATACCCATCTCCGTCAACATCACAATCAATAATTGTTGCATTTCCACTAGTAGTTGTATGTGGAATTTGTTGAGGAGTAGATTGAGAGTCATAAAGCAAACTATTTGAAAAATCAAAGTTTGATACACCTTCTGTTGTTGCATTAAATCTAAATGTTGCTAGTACCCCACCACCGCCAACACCTGCTGTTGCTCCCATTCTAGTAGCAGCAAAATTGTCTAGTAATCCTGGTGTGCTGGTGTCAGGAGCAACAGGAAAAACACTAGCTCCATCACTACCTAAAAAAGGACCTAATGTATAACCATCATATTCAAGTACTGTTGGATCATAACTTAGATCAAATTGGAAACTATACAAATCTGGAGTATTATCAAGACTTACATTTATTTCAAATATTTCACCTAGTGGAACATCTTGTGATGGTGGTTCAATAGATAAAATTTCTGCAGCAACAATTCCTATTAATAACATTGAAAATACAAATAAGTATATCTTTCTTGCTTGTGCTTTTTTATTTTTCATTTTTAAGTAAAGTGCATTCCTATTAATTGTAAGTCAAGTATATTTATTGTATAATCATGATTAACATCTCTTCCCCCACACCAACTCGGTGCTGAACAAGTTGATCCAAAGACCATTGCAGCCATAGACAAATCACCAATTTCTACTTGACCATTATTGTTTAAATCATAGTTTGGTGAACAAGTCGCATCATCTAAATCTATATCTCCATCACAATTGTCATCTATTTCATTACTACAGTTTTCTGCCATTCCTGGATTAATATTTGGATTTGCATCATTACAGTCTGTTCCAGATGAACAATCTATTGCATCATACTCATAATATCCATCAGTATCATTATCAACACAATTTATAGCTTCTGTAACATTAATCTGAAGTGTCTCATCACCAGGATTTGTTTCATAAGTAACACTGCTATCAAGCTCACAGTAAACTGTCTTGTTTGCTCCTCCAATATAAGCTCCTGCACTACAATTGTATTGATAAATACCAAAACCTCCATATCCCATATACTCACATTGATTTGATTCTACTCTTGCGTTTACACTATTTAGTTCAAATCCTGAAAAATCAGTTCCACATATTATTTCAAAGGTGGTGTATTCTTCTGGAAAGTATGTATAAGGAACAGCAAGCCCAAAATTAAACACATCCACCGCACAAGCAATATCTCCTTTAAGTCCATCAGCTGTTGAATTATCATAATCTGACTCATCATTACAGTCATTATCTACTCCATCTGTACAATCTTCAGTTGCTCCAGGATTAATTCCTGCATCACCATCATTACAATCACCTTCACCTATGCAAGATCCAGGACCTGTTCCACAATCAAAATTACATGTTGATGCATCAGGCTCAGCCGCCCATAAGTCCCCATCACCGTCTGTACAAGTTGGACCTGCAACTTCAACTGTAAACGAAATTAATATATCATTACTATTTGCGTTATTGCTCTGATCCATACACTTAACATAATAACTATAAGACTGTCCATCCACGAGACCAGTTATAAGTTGGTTATGAAATAGTGCATCAGTAGTTGAAAATGTATCTGACATTGCACTATATAATATTCCTGAATCATTATCATATTTACAGTTTGCTATTTCATCTGTTGTTAAGTTAATATAAACTTGTGTTGTTCCAGAAGGAAAAATACTTCCATCAGGTTGCCAGTTACTTCTTACAGGAGCTGTTGTATCTGCTATAGGGCTAACATTTACAATAAATATTCCTGTATTCTCATTTGAATATGTATCATTAACAATTACTTCAATTGTGTAGGTTCCTACACTAAGTTGTGTAATATTTGTCATTAATCCACTACCAGAATCGATCTGAAAGTTTACTGTGTTATTTATTCTAAAGCTATCAAGGTGTCCTTCAGGATCTACTGCATCAATATCATAATTTAGACTCTGGCCTTCTATTAAATAACGATCAGCTAAGTTAGTAAATGTTGGTGGTAATGTGTCTCCAGGCCCTGCTCCAGGAGAAACTATTTTAATTTCATCTATAAAGATTGTTGTTGAACTTGAATCTGTTCCAAGTCTAAATCCAACTATATCTGTTCCAAATGTAGCTGCATCAGCAGCAAAATCTGTTAGAGGATATTGGAATCTAACCCATCCACTACCATCATGTAGTGGATCAACAATTAAATTTGGTCCATTAGCTGGCGCATTAAATAACCATACCTGTGACCATCCAAGTGCAACAGTTGAATAAACATAAAATTCCAAATATCCGTTATCCCAATCAATTGGCTCTGTTGGAATGCTAAACTGGGTTATATCATTATTATTCCATCCTCCATTTCCAGGAAGAACTGTGCTGTTGGGTCCATCATAAGAAAAAGCAGATGTTATTTGCCATAATCCTTGTGAAAATACTCCTCCTGAAATTAATTGCTCATCAAAAATATAATATTCTGTGTAACTTGGTTCTTGGTATGTATCATTAATTGTAATAAATCTACTATCACTCTGCTCATTATTGCTTCCAAATTCATAGTTTGAGTCGTATATAATATAAAACTCATAATCTGTACTAGAATCTACTGGTCCTGTTGCATTAATATCCCATGATGTCACACAGCTTCCTGAACCCTCTTTCATATCATAACATGTTACTGGATTACTACTTGTTGTATAAAAAGGTGTATCTCCTGGTGTAGTTGAAATTGGTCCGCCCTTACTACTTGCTGCACTAACTGTAAGTTCAATATCATCAAAGTCTCCGTAAGGATATTGATTTGAATGGCTTGGATCTTGAAAAGTTGAAGCACAGCTTTCATTTTCAGTGTACCAAAAAAGATCCCAATTAGTTTCATAAACCCTTATTGTATGTATTCCCTCAATATCATCTATTAACAAAGTAATTGAAAGTGACCCATCAACCCCATCAGCAACATTGTCACAATTTCCTAATTGAGAAGTATCTTGATTATGAACCATTTTCCAGCC
>CAZPVF010000015.1:0-13092 GCA_964589955.1 Candidatus Woesearchaeota archaeon | reverse complement strand
AGGTAAAATTAGGATAAAAGTATGGTAAAACTAAAAAATAAACACGGTTGGGTAAGAATTGTTGAAGCATTTGTTGCTGTACTAATTATAGCAGGAATTATATTAATAATTGTAGACGAAGGTTATATTAAAAAGAATGATCCAGCAGATGATATTTATAAATTAGAAAATTCAATTCTAAGAGAAATACAAAATAATGACACATTGCGTCAAGAAATTCTAGCTTCCAATATTCCAATTGATAGTTATGATCCTAGTTTTCCAGCTCAAACAAATCAGACAATTAATAACAAAAAACCTGCACACCTAAATTGTATTTCAAAAATTTGTGAGGCTTCATCTAAATGTTTGGTTGCAGAGCTAGTAAAGGATAATATTTATTCAAGATCAGCAATAATTAGTCCAAAAAAAATAGTAATATTTTGTTATAGAAAATAAAAAGAATTATAAATAAAGTTAACCACAAAATAACATGATTAAAAAGAGGTTAAAAGGTGTTTTTATCTTAGCTATATTATTCTCAATTATCTTAATTTTACCAAGTATTAATTCAGATGGAACTTGCTCAGTGTATCCTTCTGGAAATGGTTGTGCTTTTGATGGCAGTGCTGAAAATTATGGAAGGTGTTCTAGCCATTACACAAGTGATTGCTGGGAAGAGACAATAGATTTTGATGACTGCTCTTGCACTTGTACTTCAATAACTTATGCTACTCCTTGTACAGTTTACTGTGATGATACTGGTGATTGTCAAGCAGGAGAAGAATCATACTCAGATTACCCAACTGCTATATTAACTGGATCGTGTTTGCCTATTGGTGATGGAACTGTAAGAAATTGTTGTTCTGGGCTGGGAGATTGTGAAGGAGGAATGTGTGCAGGTCTTCCAGGATATGTATCTGAAACGTGTGACGAATTACTAGAGTGCCAGACTTCAATAGGGTGCAACGGAAACTTTAGATGCCATCATTATGATACACAACTATCTTTTTTTAATATTAATATTGATTTAACTAAAGATTATGAATTTTTAGCAGAATACATTCCTGGGGGTGGAGAAAATTGGACATGGCTATACCAAGAGGAGTATTTAAGTATGTCAGAAACAGATTTTGGTGCTGGTGCTTGTTATGATTCATATGATAATGACTGTGATGGAGATATTGATGGCTATGATTCAGACTGCCCAGATTATTCAGGAACGTGCATAGATAATGATGGAGACAGATATTCTCTAGAAGCAAATCCAGATGATTGTGGAGATAATTGTGGTGGACAGAGTTGTTTAGGAGGAGGAGACTGCGATGATAATGATATAACAATTTGGTCTAGATTAGCAGGATATCAAGATTATGATTCAGATACTTTTTATAATGAAACACCAGAATATTTTTGTACAGATGGAAATCTTCCAATAGGGTATAGACTAACACCTGGAACTGACTGTAATGATTATGATGCGCTGGTTAATCCTGGAATGCCAGAAATAGGATATTGTAATGATGGAGAAGATAATGATTGTGATGAAGATTTAGATTGTCTTGATGAAGAGTGTAAGAGTGATGAAGAGTGTATTTCTTGTACATTTACAAATGCCTACTGGAATGAATCAAAAATTGGTCCAGGAAATTTTGTTGAAATGGTTCTAGAAGGAACAGATTGTGATTCAATGGATAATATTGTTTTTACAATTATGGAAAGTGATGGGTCAGCGGTAAACGATGATCTAATACAAATAGAGTATGGTTTTTATGATAAATTAATATGGATTTCTACATGGACCTATACACAAAATGAAATCAGGCAAGGTCAGCCAGAAGCAGATGATGATGATATAGGAAATGGAGATAGAGAGTATTATTTTTGGGCATTTTTACAAGCTGACCCTTTAATGAATATAACAAGCAGTTTATTAAATGTTTCACGTCCACTAGGAGACTGTATTACTGAAGGAGGTGTTGAGATTTGCCATCCTGAAACTGAAACTTCAGTTTGTACTGGAAACACAATTCAGTCTACAACTAATCCTGGAGAGTGTTGTGATCAGGCTTGTTGCATACTGCAAAGTACTAATGATGCTTGCACTACACAGTATGGATCAAATTACGAATGCGGAAGTGCACCACAAGGATGTGGATGGACTGCAAATTGTGGGAACTGTGGAACTGGAACATGTCTCTCTGATGGAACATGTTGCTATCCTGATTGTGAGGGCAAAGTTTGCGGAGATGATGGATGTGGAGGAACATGTGCTCCTGGATGTGGTGCAAATGAAGAATGTGTTGCAGGAAACTGCTATTCTACAAACGTGTGCACAATAGTCAATGCTAGTTGGGATAGAAGTTATGCTTGGAAGTATGACGATGCTTATCTAGAAGTATATGCAACATCAAAGTGTGATGGAGAACTTGCTGAATTTCAGATTTGGCATAATGATCCTAGATTATGGATAGAGGGTGACTTAAACTGGTTAGATCCTGATGATGAAACATTTTTAAATGGATATGTAAAAGGAACATGGACTACAGAATATTATCCTGGAGGATCTGGAGACCTTCCAGAATACTTATTTAAAGTTTTTACATCATATGAGGAAACTGACACACTGCAACATGATGGATTTAAACTACTCTCTGTAAATACTACAGAATGCCCAGGAATTCTAACTTGTGGAGATTATAAAACAGAGCAAGCTTGCTCTGAAAACGCGTGTAGGAGGATTGTAATAGGAACTCATGAAGATCAAGAGGGAATAACCTGTGGAGACACTTGTGAAACAGAACCTACATGGATATCTTGTGGTTGCACTTGGAATGAAAATTTAGACAAGTGCGAATTTGCTTACACTGAATACTTATGTGATGAAGTAACTGACTGCACAGACAATATTCTTGAACCTGGAGAAGCTTGCAGTGGGACAAATCTAGCTGGGATGACTTGTTTAGATTTTGGTTTTTCAGGAGGAACACTAAGTTGCAATAACTGTAATTTTGATGTAAGTTCTTGTACTGGATACTCTTGCAATAATGATGGCATAGTTGATTTTGGAAGTGAAGTCTGTGATGGATTTGGAACTAATGCTAATTTTTCAAAACCACTTAATTTACCTGGAAGTGAGTGGAAATGCTCTGATTTTGATGATTTTGACTCAGGTTTTTTAGAGTGTGATAATTGCATACTTAATACAACCTGGTGTAGAAGAAGTAATGAAAACCAGGAAACTGAATTAGGATCGTGCAGAAAAAGCCAGGATGCAATAAAGGGTTGTGATGAAGAACCAAATGTCGGACTTTATATTACTTCTTGGAGTGGTGTATGGATTCCAGGACATACAGGATTTTCAACTGATGAAGCATGTGAAAATTACTATGATCCTGGTTGTGAACAAAGTAGCATAGATAATTTATGGTATTATGATCCACAAGGAAGAATGACAACCTGTACAGAAGGAGGAGAAACAGTAATAGATTGCCCTGCAAAAGTTCCTTTACCATTTTTTAACCCTTATAATCTTGTTACTGCCATTTTACTAATCGGAGCAATTTATATTATAATTATTATAAGGAAAACTTAAATAAAGTAAGAGAATTAACTAGTTTTAATGAAAACTTATGAATATTTAGAACATACTGCAGATATAAAATTTAGAGCATATGGGAAAACAGTTGAACAAGTATTTTCTAATTCAGCACTAGCTATGTTTAACTCAATGAGTGAAGAAAAAATTAAGGAAAGTAAAAAAATTAAGTTTAGAGTAAAAGGAAGTGATTTAGAATCATTAATGTATAATTTTTTAGAAGAGTTGTTGTTTTATTTTGAAACCAAAAACTTTTTTTTAAATAAAATAAAAATAAAAATAAATGGATTTAACCTTATAGCTGAAGCTAGTGGAGGAAATTCCAAAGATTTAGTAATAGATACTCATATAAAAGCAGTAACATATCACGAGATGTTTATAAAAAGACAAAAAAATAAATGTGTTGCACAAGTTGTACTAGATGTTTAATATGAAAATGGAAGTAAAAAAAATAAAAGAAAATGTGTATGAAATAGAGAGAGTTGGAAATATGAGAGTTCCAGCTAGAATTTATGCTAGTGAAAAAATAATGGAAGCAATAAAAAAAGACAAAACCCTAACTCAAGTAAAAAATGTTGCAACTTTACCTGGAATAATAAAACACTCAATTGCTCTAGCTGACGCTCACCAAGGGTATGGCTTTAGTATTGGTGGTGTTGCAGCGTTTGATATGGAAAGGGGAATAATTAGTCCTGGTGGTGTTGGTTATGATATAAATTGCTCAGTAAGACTATTAAAAACAAATTTAACAAAAAAAGATATCTTAGAAAAACAAAAGTTAGTTAATGAAGAAATCTATAGAAAAATACCTAGTGGTGTTGGAAGAGGTAGCCCATTTAATTTAACTAAAGACAGATTACTAAAAATTCTAAAAGAAGGCTCAAAGTATATTATAAAAGAAGGTTATGGTGTTAAAGACGACTATCTTCACACTGAGGATGAAGGGGCAATGCCTGAAGCTGATCCAAGCAAAGTTTCAACTAGAGCACTAAAAAGAGGGATCGGGCAGCTAGGAACACTTGGGGCTGGAAATCATTTCTTAGAAGTACAATTTATCGACGAGATCTATGATGAAAAGCTAGCGAAAGTATTTGGAATAAAAAAAGATCAGGTAATGATCATGATTCACTGTGGATCTAGAGGACTCGGGCACCAAGTAGCTTCAGATTATATTAAAGCAATGGAGGAAGAGTATGGATATGAAAATTTAGCTGATAGAGAGCTAATTAATGCTCCTATTAAAAGTAAACTCGGAAAAGATTATTTTTCAGCTATGTCTTGTGCAGCAAATTTTGCATTTGCAAATAAGCAACTTATAACACACTGGGTAAGAGATCAGATGAATAGAATATACCCTAAATCAAAAATTGATGTAGTCTATGATGTATGCCATAATATTGCAAAGTTTGAAGAATATGATATTAATGGTGATGGTAAAAAGAAAAAAGTTTGTGTTCATAGAAAAGGTGCAACTAGAAGTTTTGGACCTGGAAGAAAGGAAGTTCCAGAAAAATATAGAAAAATAGGTCAGCCAGTAATAATTCCTGGGAGTATGGGAACTGCGTCATACTTACTTGTTGGAACTACACTCGCTGAAAACTTAACATTTGGATCAACTGTTCATGGAGCAGGAAGAGTAATGGGAAGAGGCCAAGCATTTAGAACAATTAATAAAGATGAAGTAAAAAAAGATTTAGATAAAAAAGGAATTAGCTTAAAATCAGGTAGCTATAAAACACTAATTGATGAAGCACCACAAGTATACAAGAATATTAATGAAGTAGTAAGAGTAGTAAGTGAATTAGGCATAAATAAAAAAGTTGCTAGGTTGAAACCCCTTATTGTAATAAAAGGTTAAATAAATAATCTTAAAAATAACAAATTCTTATATTATTTATAAAAAGAATGGTGAAAAAAAACAAAATAGTGTACTTAGGAATATTGGGAACTATATTAATTAATTGTTTTGGCGCAGGGATAGTTAGTGCTTATGAATATGCTTGTGAGTTTAGAGACTTAACTACTTGTACTGGAAACTGGGCAAATATTGTTGTAAAAATATCTGATACTAGTAACGCTCACGCTGAAGAGTGGGACCAATCAAACTACAATTATGGAATTTGTTGTAACTGGACTACAACAAGTAGAACTTTTTCTCCACCTACAACAAATATAACTCATATTTTATTCAACCTTTCAGATACTACAAATGCGCACGCATCAGTAAAATACGGCACAAATCCATTCAACTATCCTATCATTTATGCTCCAATGATGTGCGAAGCTCTATCAGGAGGTTGTGTTGATCCATATTTTATGCCTGTTGCATCAATTTCAAGTCTTACTGGAGAAAATGCTCATTTAGGAAATCCTAGTGCTTATAGTTACCAAATATGTTGTATTCATCCGCTTGAACCAGAACCTCCTCCAGAATGTCAAGCACCAAACAATATATGTACAATTCCACAAGTATGCTATAATGGAGAAAGTGTTGTTGCTTCAGGATTAAGTGTTGGAGAATCTTGCTGTTCTGGTACTTGTTGTACTCCACAAGATTGTGTAAGTCAAAACTATGAATGTGGAATGCAAGAAGATAGTTGCGGTTATTCACTAAATTGTGGGGATTGCAGTGCATTTCCACCAAGTTTTGTCTGTAATGATGCTATAGGACAGTGTCTTGACACAACTACCTGTATTCTTTCTCAAGCAAGATGGAGTACTGATTTTGCTTGGGAAGGAACAGATGTATTTTTAGAAGTATATGGAAGTGAGGGTTGTTCTGGAGAGCTTGTTGATTTAACTATAAGACAAAACAAGGTTTTAACAAACCCCCAAGTAGATGATCCTGGAATGGGAGGAATTCAACCAGCTCCACCTACTTTTGATGCTAGTGGTTTTGCAAATGCAACATGGACAGCTGAATGGCATGCAGCAGACCCTATTATTGGAAACCTACCAGAATACTTTTTTGTAGCTGAACACGGAAGTTTTGAAATTAATAGTGAAACACCAAACTTAAGAGTTAACTCAACAACATGTGAGGGAATACTTTATTGCGGAGATTATACAACACAACAAGCTTGCCAAAATAATGTTTGTTGGGGAATAGTTGAAGGAAATCACGAAACGCAAGAAGGTTATATGTGTGGTCAGGAACAGTGTAATCCTCCTACAGTTGATTCTTGGTATGATTGTGGATGTATCTGGGATAATGGAGCTTGCAAATTTGCCTCAACAGAGTTTTCTTGTGGAGAAATTCCTGCACAGTGTGGAGATGAAGTAAGACAGGCTGGAGAAGCTTGTGACTGTATTGGAACAGACTGCACAGCAGCACAAGTAAATAATGTAAACTGCACTGATTTTAATTATCAAGGAGGACCAATAAGTTGTCTAAATTGTGAGCTTCAGTATGATTCCTGTATAGGTTTTGAGTGTAATAATGATGGGATAGTTGATTTTGGAAATGAGACTTGTGATGGATCAGGAACTGGTGCTAATTTTTCAAATGTTACTGGAATATGGGATTGTACAGACTTTGATGAATTTACAACTGGTAGCTTAATTTGTGATAATTGTGAAATTGATACATCAGCTTGTTCAAGACCTTCTCAAAATGAACAAGTAGAATTTGGAACATGTGTTAAAGGGCAGATTTCAATTGCAGGATGTGATGAAGTGCCAGTTGGTTTTTATGTCTCAACTTGGGAAGGAACATATATGTGGGGACATACAGGATATCCAGATCCTTGGGGTGAAGATGATTGTGAAATTGCTTATGGAGGAAGTGATGGAGATTGCGTGCAAAATCCAATTGATGGTTTATGGTATTACTCTCCAGACTATAATAGGCAGAGCTCATGTGAAGGAATTGGTCAATCTGTAATTGAGTGCCCTGCTGAAATAAAATTATTCTTTTTTGATTATTATAATTTAGCAATTACTATAATACTTATTGGGGCAATTTATATCTGCATTGTTTTAAGAAAAAAACAATAATTCTAGACGAGACAATATACTCTTATAACAAATAAGTTTTATAAACAGGTTTTACTTAAATTTATAATGAAAAAAGAGGTAATTTTAGTCATTATATTTGTAATTTTAATTAGTAATTTATCAGCAGAATATGAACTTGGAAATAAATCATACTCAATTGAAAATGAATATGCTCCAGAATCAAGTATAAGAGGTTGGATTAATGTTAGTTTTGCAGGTGAACCACTTAGCTCATTATTTACTGATAATTTTGATAATAATGTCACACTTAATTCTATATTGAAAAATCAGGCTTATCAGACAACTTGTCATACTAAAGAGTGTGCTGATGATTATATATTCTTTAATGAAACAGAAGAAAAAAATTTTATTTTAAATAAGGGAGTAAAGGCTACATTTGGTTTAGTTTTATATGAAAATATAAAAGACATAATAAAAGCAGAGATTAACTTTAGCTCAAATGCTAGCTCTTCATGTGAAAACCAGCTAAAAATTAATTTTTTATTTGAGGAAGATGATGAAGAGTATGAATTTGGCAACACTAACTGGCTTATTCAAGAGTGTGAATCAAGTGAAAAAAATCATAGTTGTTTTAATGATGGTGCTGCAAAAACAGTTGCAATAGTTGATAGGTATTCTTATTGCCAAAAATTTAGGCTTCCTGAGGCTCCTGCATTTAAAGTCGGAGCACAACTAGAAAGAGTTTCTAGTCAACCATCTAGATTATTCATACAATTATGGGGCTATGAAACAAACCAGTATCTAACAGATTGTGAAATTTTTATGAGCAATGGAGAATCAGGAGAATTTAGTTGTGATCTTGAGTATCTAGTTGCTCAAGAAAAAGACTATTATTTATGCTTATATGCAAATAATGACACAACAGTTTATAGAACATACAGGAATGTTGATATTATAGATGGATGTGGTTTTTATGGGACTCCATCAGCTGGAAAAGACCTTGATGCAGCTTATGAGATATTTTTTCAGCCAAAAAAGTTTGATAGCCTTGGTACAATTGGTTTAGTTAGTGCATCAAACTTAAGCTTAGTTAATTTTACAACCTTTTTGGAAAATATAATTGAATATAGATATGGAGACATGAAGTGTAAGGGAGGGTGTGTTATTCCTTTTCAGATGCTTTCAAACCAGAATAGCCAGTATACTGTTATAAACAATGTCTATATTGAATACAGAACAGACCAGGGCCCTTCTATACAAGAAAATATATATGAAATAGAGGAAAGTAAAGC
Source organism: Candidatus Woesearchaeota archaeon (assembly GCA_964589955.1). Classification (GTDB taxonomy): domain Archaea; phylum Nanobdellota; class Nanobdellia; order Pacearchaeales; family GW2011-AR1; genus CAZPVF01. The sequence goes on along the minus strand of CAZPVF010000015.1, from coordinate 4,266 downwards.
AAGAGTAAATTCAAAATTTCAAAAATTATACCTTGATTATGGAGGCTTTAGTGTTCCAGAAAAAAAAGATGTTTACTTGTATAAATTGTTTTTTAATAATGAAAAAATACTAGAAAAAAACATTACAGTAGGAAATGTCCCAATAATAAATAGTATAGCTCCACTTAAAGCCCCACTAGGATATGATACAGAATTTACTGCAAGCATTACAAAATCTCAAGCAAATATTTCAAGATATATTTGGGATTTTGATGGATCAAAAAAAACAACTACGCAAAATAAAGTAACTCACACATTTAATTCAGCAGGAATACATAATTTAACACTTACAGTAGCTGATCTAAATAATAAAAATTCTTCAAAGACTGTACAAATAAACGTTAATACTCCACAGATCCAGATAGAGCAAGACATAGCTAAACTAAGAAAATCTATTGAAAATATAAGAAATAAGATAAAAAGTTATCCTGCTTTTCAAAAAGACACCATTGAAAATCTTCTTAACTTGAGTGGAAAAAGCAATGATTTAGCAGACATTGACACAGAATATAAACTTGCAGTTAATGACTCTGAATTTTTGGTAATTTTAGCTAAGTTAGATAAAATTAGTCTTCCTGATTCAATAAGTGAAACAGACAGCGCAAACTCATTAATATTTTTTCCTGATGAATCAAATATAAAATTAGATTCTGTTGCAAATGTTTCAGCTAGCGATTATGATTTTGAAAAAACAAGCAAATACAAAAAAGCAATTATTTCTTGGAATCAGCAAAACATACAGACAAAAATTAGCTATAAAGAAATATCTGGATTAAAAGACTCTGTTCAAAACCATGTAATCACTTTTATTGATGTTTCTACAGAGAGGATTGGTTCAGATAGTTCTAGTGCATATCTTTTTATTGACAAAATAGATGATTTGTCTTTTAAAGCAAATTATAATGAGATAGAATTAGATGATTCATATGTTATTGCACTAGGAGACACAACAGATATTATCTCTTTTTCAACAACAGAACAAATTGAATTTACTGATCTTGGTGTATTTATTTCTCCGACATTTAGCTCTCTAGACTTGCCAAACACTGTAATTTGTAGAATGGATGATGAGTGTGATGATGGCCAATACTGTGAAGATGGAGTCTGTGTCGATGAACCAATGTCAAAGTGGGTATTTTTTGGTCTTGCAATAATCTTTTTATTAATTTTAACATTTATAGTATATATAATATTATTCAATTGGTATAAAAATAAATACGAAACACATCTTTTCAAAAATAGAAATAATTTATTTAACTTACTTAATTACATTAATCACCAAAAGAAAAAAGGAACTAGTGATTCTACAATCATTAGTAGACTTAAAAAATCTAAGTGGAAATCCGAACAAATAACATATGCTATGAAGAAGTATCATGGACAAAATACAGGAATGTTTGCGCTTCCATTTGTAAAGATGATTTTTGGTAAAAAGAACAGAAAAATGAAACTACCTCCAAAAAGACCTGGTTTTGGAATGAGGCCAGGAATGCCTCCAAGAAGATTTAATCCTCGAGGGAAAAAGTAGTGATAAAGTAGTGAAATATTTATAAACTATTTTAACAAATTTATACTATGGCTATTAAGATTGTGAAGAATTTCTTTAAGAAAATTTTCTCAAGCCTGTTTAGAAATAAGAGGGACATTAAACTCGGTTTTTATGGTCCACCTAATGCAGGCAAAACTAGTCTTGCTAACAGAATTTGTAAAGATTTTACTGGCGAAGAGATGGGAAGTGTAAGTAAGGTTCCGCACGAAACAAGAAATGTACAATTTAAAGAAAAAGTAGAGATTAGCTATAAAGGAAAAACACTTCTTTTTAAGATGATTGACACACCAGGAATTGCTACAAAAATAGATTATGAAGAATTCTTAAAATTCAAGATGAACAAAAAGGAAGCTAAAAAAAGAGCAAAAGAAGCAACACAAGGAGTTGTTGAAAGTATAAAATGGCTTGATGACATGGATGTTGTAGTAATAGTTCTTGATGCAACAGAAAACCCATACAATCAAGTAAATATAACAATAATAGGAAATTTGGTTGCTAGAGACATTCCAGTACTTATTGTTGCTAATAAAACTGATTTAAAAAAAGCAGACATAAAAAAAGTTGAAGCTGCTTTTCCAGATTATGATATTGTGGGAATTAGTGCAAAATACGGAGAAAACTTAGAAGAGTTTTATGAATCAATTTTTAAACTATCAAAAAAAGCAAAATAAACACAAGGTTAAAAAGCACATTAAAGTGAGGCTTCGCCTCAGAAAAAATAAAAACAAAAGACAAAGTAAAGGTTAAAAAGCATATTTTACAATATATATAATAGAAAAAGATGGTGAAAAAAAAGAAATCAAAAAAAGGGTTAGGAAAGCTAAAAGGATTTACAATACAATTTATGCCATACTCAGAAATCAAATTTCTTGATAGTACTGAAAGAATTAGAAAAATTCTAGGTATTTCTTTAGGAAATAACATACTAATACTCCAGGGAAGACTAAAACCTGAAGAGGAAACAAGGCTTATTGGGGACACTATGGCCATGATAGGACATGTAAAAGAGTTTAAAGGAATTGAACTTGCAGTAATTTCTGGAAATGGGGATGAAGGTTTTTTTGGAAAAATGAAAAAAGGACTAGCTAATGCACTAGCTGGAGCTGATCTAGGTGCAGTAACAATAATTGGACCTGCAACAATAGTAAAAGAGATAAAGAAGAATCCTAAGAAAATAGAGCTATTTCTAAATAAGTAATCTTTATCTCATAGATACTCATCGTCCTATAGTCACTGTTCCGAACATTTCGCATAAAGAGATAAAAAATCAAAGCAATTTACATAAAGAAAAATCCTAAAAAGATTGAATTATTTCTAAACAAATAGTATAGATAAATTTATTAAGTTCTATAATTTTTTTAAAATATTAAATTTAAAAGGTAATTTAAAATCCCTCATCAATGTGTGCATTGCAAGAGAATTATTCCTATGGCAAGTAAGGAACTCTTAGAAGGATGCGCTAATTGTGGAGGGCACTTTTTCTTTTATATTAGAGAAGAGCAATTAGAAAAAATTAAAGAAGAACCAATTGAAATTCCTAAAGCTGAAAAAGTAAAAATTGAACATGATGTAAGAGATATGGCTGGAATAACCGAAGAGGATGCTCCAGTAATTCTTGATTTAGAATCAGTAAGAGTAACAGGAGAAGGAAAATTTGAAATTGATATTATTAACTTATTTAGAAAAGATAGACCTCTTATATATAAGCTTGAAGAAGGAAAATATATAATTGATTTGGCAACAACATTACAAAGAAGTGTAAGTGAACTAAAAGACATACAAGATCCTGAAAAGAAATAGCTTTATTAATGATTTCTGTTTTAGTAAATTATGAATATTAACAAAATATTAAGAGCAGTAATAGAGAGAAAAACTCCTAATAAATCTGAACTTGAAGTTATTGATAAGTTAGTATCCGACTTTTTAAAAAAACTTCAAGAGAAAATAAAAAAACTAAAAATTGATGCAGAGATTTTTATTGGTGGAAGTTTTGCTAAAGGCACAGTAATAAAAAAAGATGTTTATGATATTGATACTTTTTTAAGATTCAATAAAAGGTATGATAATGCAAGAATTTCTAAACTAACTGAACAAATATTAAAAGACTTTAAAGAGGTTAATTTAATCCATGGGTCTAGAGACTATTTTAGAGTGAAATTAGGTTCTGATGTTTATGTTGAAATAGTTCCAGTTAAAAAAATAAAAATAGCTAAAGATGCATTAAATATAACTGATTTATCTTACTCACATGTTAAATATATTAAAAAAGCAGTAAAAAATAAAAAATTGCAGGATGAGATAAGACTTGCAAAAGCATTTTGTTTTGCAAATAAATGCTATGGGGCTGAATCTTATATTAATGGCTTTTCTGGTTACGCACTCGAGTTATTAATAATACATCATAAAAGTTTTATTAAATTTTTAAAAGTTTTATCTAAGGTTTCTAGTAAGGAAAAATTAGTTATTGATATTGAAAAACATTATAGGAATAAAAGAGAAATACTAATGGATTTAAATTCTTCTAAATTAAACTCTCCAATAATATTAATTGATCCAACAAATAAAACCAGAAACGCACTAGCTGCACTTAGTGAAAAAACCTTTAAGAATTTTCAAAATGTAGCCAAATTATTTTTGAAAAGTCCTAGTATAAAACATTTTGAAAAAAAAGTTACTGA
>CAZPVF010000014.1:0-13860 GCA_964589955.1 Candidatus Woesearchaeota archaeon | reverse complement strand
TTGATAGGAAGATAATATTATCTTTGGTGATTGTAGGATTTCACCAAAGCCAATAACCAAAAGCTTTAAAAAGGGGAAAGCTTTAAAAAGGTTGTCCTATCACTAAAAATTAATAAAAATTCTACAAAATAAACAATGAGTTTTGTTAAAAAGTGCCCAGAATGCGATAGTATTAACCTAACATTTGATCCACACTTAGGTGAAATAATATGTAATGATTGTGGTCTAGTAGTTGAAGAAAAAATGGTTGATACAGGCTTTGATTCTCATGGAAAATTCGATAAATCTGAAAAAAAAGGCCGTGGTGGAGCGCCCACTTCTATGCAAAAATTTGACAAAGGATTAACTACAAATGTTGGTGAAATTTCAGATATTTACAAACTTCAACCAAAACAGACTAGAAAATTTCTAAGACTAAAAAAATGGCAAGAAAGAGTTTCAACTTCTATTGAAAGAAACTTAAGACTTGCTATGGCTGAATTAAGAGTTATTGCTTCATATCTAAACTTACCTAATGTAGTAAGAGACGAAGCTTCAAGAATATATAATTATGTATTGCAAAGAGGTCTTGTAAGAGGAAGGAGTATGGAGTCGGTAATTGCAGCGTGTTTATATGCAGCATGTAGGTCATACAATATTCCCAGAACACTAGATGAAATGGCAACAGCTAGTGATGTTGAGCGTAAAGAGATAGGAAGAACCTATAGATTCATTATACGTAAGCTTGGAATAAAGGTAAAACAATCTTCACCTAAAGACTACATTTCTAGATTTTCAAGTGTACTAAAGCTCTCACCAAAAACCCAAAATGATGCACTTAAAGTTTTAAGAGACGCTGAAGGAGTTGAATTAACTTCAGGTAGAGGACCAGCAGGAATTGCGGCTGCAGCTTTATATGTTGCTGCACTAATGAATGATGAGAAAAAAACACAAAGAGAAGTAGCTGATATTGCAGGAATAACTGAAGTAACAATTAGAAACAGGTATAAAGAACTAATTGAAAGACTAGGCCTTGAAGACAAAATTAAACAAAAAGAAAAAGAGAGTACAAAAAAGAAGTAAAAATTTTAATTCTAAAGCTTTTTAAATAAAACTAAACTCCCAATTAAATATCAATATGCGGAGTTGCCGGAGTGGTCAAACGGGCTGGATTTAGGCTCCAGTGGCTTAGTGCCTGCGAGGGTTCGAATCCTTTACTCCGCACTTTTTAATATGGATTCTAATACTCAAAAGAAAAAATTATTTCAGAGCCTTCATAAAGATCTTTACTAACTAAATCATATAACTCTGTTGCCTTAATAAATCTATTATAATGTGAATAAGGAGCACCACTCTCACTAATTGATTTAAACTCTGCTCCATATAAATCAAACTTATATAACCAACCTCCATCATATTTTAGAGTCAATTTATATTTATCATAATTTGATCCTGCATCAAACTCTTTAACAAACTCAAACTCAGCCATATCATTCATTTTTACCCTATCAGTTTTTAATTCAATTGGAGGAATAATGCTTTCACTAGCCTTAGTATCTGTCCACTCAACGAGATATTCTATTCCATCAGAATAAGTTTTTTTTGTAACAATATTCTGTATTACAGGAACTAAAAACTCGTGAATATTATCTAAATTCACTGCTTCATAATACCAATCCCTATTATTTTCTGACCATCTCCAAGCTTTCTCAAAATTCAAATAAATTTCCTCATTAATATTTGGTCCGATTCCTAACTCATAATAAATATTTAGAGCAGGAGTTCCAACAACACTTTCTTCTTCAGCGCCACCATCTTTTATTATCTCTACCTCCTCATCAAATCCACTAGCTTCATTAATAGATTTTATAATAATCAATATTGTCTGAGCATTATTGTTAGTAAAAACCGAAATTAAATTGGTTTTAAAAGAAGTGTCTGAAAAATCAGTTTCATACTCTGAAACCTTATATGATCCATATCCAAAATCATAAATCCAATCATCAGTATCCTCATCATAACTAAAATGCAATTTATGTCCATTAATTTCAGCAACATATTCTGTACCTACTTCATTGTATCCAGTATCAAGTTGTGCTCTATTTGATATAAGCAGATTTTTAACATACTCCATATTTTCAGCATCTATTCCCCATAATCCTCCATCAATCTCATCAAGCTGTTCAGCAGTAATAAGACCATCTTGAAAAATATGTTTAACAAACTCTTTATTATCAGGTTCATTATAACTTCCAAATAAATTTCCAGCTTTTGTTATTGCAGTATCATAAGTATAAGGAACTCTTTCGCTACTAAAACTCAATGTAAGATGATCTTCTGCTGAAGTCTTATGCAATTCAGTTTCATAATGAAATAAATAAAATAATCCATCATACATACTTCTATGAGAAAGCCTGTATAACTTACTATCATAAAAAATATCAAAATATTCTTGAGTATCCTTATCCATGACAACCATATTCAAACTATTTATCTCCCCATTATAATAACTATCAGTAGAAGAATCATATACAATATTTTCTAAACTATCTATTTTTGTAAAGTCTCTACCATTAAACGAGTATGTCCAGTCATTATAAACTTGGTTATTAAATGTATCAAAATACTTAAAATACAAATCTTTGCCATTTACCCTATTTCTAAATATAACTCTTCCACTTGAATCCATTTCAACATATTCAGTCTCTAAATCATATCCATCACTACCCAAAACTCTATCAACAAGCTTACTAAATCCTCCATAATAATTATCATAATAAACTGAAAGATCATCTCTAATAAATTCAGCTTTTTCTCCAGTTAACATCTGATTATTAGTATAAACCAATTTAGGAACAGGTGTCCACGTACTTTCATCTAAAGACCACCACCAATTCTCACAAGTAAATCTATACTTCATATCTGTACTAAACATACTATCATCATCAATTCTTATTATCATATATTCATTATTATCATACGGAACCTCTCCTCTATCAACTGCAGAATCAGTTCTAATATTTACTTCGCTTTCACTTGCCTCTCCAAATTCTTGAGAATACAAGTTAAGCAAACCATTCTCATTTAAATTACATAAATAATCTAAAGTATATCCTTTTTCATCAATTAATTTTTGCATAAGAACTGCTGCAGCCTCATAAGCATCCTTACTAATTTTTTTAGCACACTCTGCTAATTCTGGATTATTTTCAATAATATCTTTAGCCTGACTCTGAGAACTATCTTTATCTTCTGGAGTTTCTTCTGGAGCAGTATCTTTTTCCCAAATTCCATAAAATATCTTAGCTAATTTTGCATATTCTTCAGCTCTTAAATAAAACAACTGAGCCTTATGAGTTAGAAACATAACTTTACCCATTAAATCTGTAAGTTCTTCAATTTTTACTAAAATTGTTTCTGGTTCAGTATCAACACTTGTCTTTTCTAAATTTGCTACCTCAACACTAAACTTACTCTCATCTAAATACTTACCACTCTGCAAATTTTTTTCTACAAATTGTTCGTACTGGTCTTCTAGCACTCCATCTAAAATATTTGAATTTTTTATTACATCCTTTACACTATATGTATCAAGCCAACATCTCATATTTTTATCATCACAATAACCTACATCAACCCATCTTGATCCATTCATATTAGCCAGACCATCAGTGCTTAATCCAGGATTTTTAGTTGCACAAATCCTAATTATCCCGTGATTATACATATCAGGATTTATTAAATCATCAGCTCCTTCCTGAATACTTGGATTTAGTAAAGAATACAAACTCCTACTTCCTGCTACACACTCTGTCTCACTCTCAATATTTTCTTGACTAGCTTGTTCTTCTAAGTATTTGTCCTCAATATAATTAAGTCCAAAATCAGTTGACACCTGACCAAAACCACACTCAATCTGTTCATTAACCATTATACAAAGCTCTTTATATCCTGCTGGAGCTGTAAAATCAACTGTATCTGTAGCATACTCTCCAACAGGAATATAGTCTGTACCAATCACTCTTGTTGCACCAGTATCTTGATAATATGTTCCAGTCTCACTTCCTTTTAAATAAACCTTATAATAAACACCAATATCATCTCCAGCATAAATATGATAAAACACTTTATAGTGTGAAAGTGGAGGATTAGTAACTGATGAAAATGGAATCTCCTCAAATCTTCCTGTAAACTGTGGTGGTGAATCAGGTTCAGTCATAATATCAAGCATTGCATCACCTCCAGGAAGTACTGCAGAAACTGAAGCCTTACAAACCTCTGTTCCTGCCTCATCTAGTGTTTGGGCTTCAAACGCTGCATGTGAATTTGACGCATAATACTGTGTAAAATACTCGACTGATTTTTCTGCATTCTGCCATGCAGACTGAACTCCTAAATACTCTCCGCCCCCTCTTGAACTCTGGCCAGCTGAAATTTCTAATAGTTTTGGTAAAAGTAATTTTGCAAAAGGAATTCCCTGTCTCCAAAAAAACTCACATAAATATACACTATGTAATTGATCACACATTCCAATAGTCTCACCAGTCTCTAAATTATGTTCTAAACAGTCCCTATATGATTTCTGAACACTAAGCAAACCATCAATTCCTGCTTTTATTCCTGTTAAGCACACAGGAACATAAACTTCTGGAGAATTAGGTAGACACAGTACAATACTTCCAAATAAACCTGACTGAATTACATCTTTTACTGGATAAGCTCCACCCAAATCACACCTACTAGGCGGACAAATCACAGGATCACACACATTAAAGAGTAACTTACAATCCTTTGGTGACATTATATCTTCACACTTCATATCAGGAATATCTGCAGCAGGATCACCAACAACAATATTAAATGTTCCTCTACTTGTACTTATTTCAACATTTTTGTTTCCGTGCTGCCTTGAAGCATCACTTATAGCTTCAACAGCATCATCAACAAGCTTTTCAGCCTCAGCACTAGGAAGACCAGCAAACTGATTATAACTCATACCAGTTCCAGTATTAATCATCTGGCAAATATCATCACCTCCTCTATTTTCCTCCATCTTATTAGTTCCAACATTACATAAATAAAAACTCTCAACTCTTCCAGAATCACTATAACTAGCAATTGATCCTCCAATAGGAAGTGTCTGCTTAATTGAAGCATACCATCCCTCATCTAAATCAAAAGGAACAATTGCAGGAAAACCAGCATAAGGTTCTGTTTCATAATATTTTAGTCTTGGCCCAGCCTCACCAAGTGACGCTTTATACGGATTCTCATATGTACCCCTATCATACTTTTTGAAAAATAAATCTAAAGGATTATTTCCTGCTGCACTATCTATTACATTACCTTTATTATCTTTTTTAAATTCAGGAGTAAGAATTAATTCTTTAGTTGTAGGATTTGTTCCTGTAACCTTATATGTTCTTGTAACAACATTATCTGAATCTAATAAAAGAACATACTCTTCACCAGTATTTCCATCTTTAAAATTCTGAACTAGTGTATCTCCAGAAATTTCTTCTGTAGGATCATATTTAGCTGAAACTTCACTAAATCTAACATCTCGTGAAAAAGGAATCTGATTTACTTTATTGCCAAATGAGTAAACATGTACTTCAGGAAATCCAGATTTATCCTCCCATTTTTGTCTCTCTATAATTTTTGCAGTATTGACATGAATCTCTTTAATATCTGCTTCAAGTTGCTTACTAATCATTTCATTAAATTCACTACTTCCACTTCCACTTAAATCAGCGTGAAGCTCTAGTTCTCTTAGTTCTTTTATTGTTGTTTTATCATAACTTAAATCATCAACAAACTTATCAATTTCAATTTCCTCATTATCAATAACAACTTTACCATCACCATCTTTATCTAACTCTGCACTAATTTTTTGAGCTAATCCCTCTTTAACTTTATCTACATGCTTAGGCCCAAAACAATCATCATTAACTACTACTTCACCTAAAATACCATTACTTTCGCAAGCTTTTTGAAGAGCCTGATTTTCTTTATTCTGTTTTAGCATTCCTTGATAATACGCTTCAACTTCTTCATCAATTAAATCTGCGTTCTTACTCAAACACCCCTCAATAGAACTAGATTCCCTTTTTCTTACTTCTTCAACACATCTATCATACCAACCATTCTCACCCCTCATAACCTCAGTTCTTGCCATTGCCTTACCCTTAGTATTTGCAAAAAAGTTCTTAACAACTAAATAAGCATTAACTCCTAGACAGGCTCCTTTAAGTCCTTTAACAATTTTACCTAGCTTATCAGATTTTTCAGTCCAATCAGCAATTGATAGATTAAGAGTATCTATTTTTTTTCTTATTTTATCTGGTGAAAGCTGAATTCCTCTTTTCTCAATTCCAATCCTAAAACTCAAATTTGTCTCAGTCTGTGCATAATCAATACTAGGTATAACACTAACTTTTGCAACTTTTTTTAAACTAATGTCAGTAACAATTATTCTATGTTTTACTGAACCTACAACTCTTGTTGCACCAAGAGGAATTTTTAAATTGCTAGGATCATACTCTAGCTTAGTTACAGCAGTATGATCAATTCCACTAACATCAAAAACAGCATAATCCTTTTCTAATTTCTTTAACTTTATTGTTTCTGGTCTTGTAGAAGTATATGTTGTCTCAACACTAGTTCCATCTATATTTCCTCCTAACTCATCTAACAATTTTAAAATATCATCAACATATTCAGGATTTCCTCTATCACAATGATTTTTATCATTCCACCCATTATAGCCTCTTAGTGCTGCAGCCCACTCTTTATAACGCACAGGACCATCAGGATGGCACTCATAAAGCACTTCACTTTCACTAAATTCATCCTTCAAAATAGCAATGCCAACTCTAATATTTGTCTCAACATCTTTTAGCTGATTCATGCATTCTGACTGGCTTGAAGAAAGCTTAATTCCATCCCAAGTTTTAGTACAATGAATATTATTTACCTGCATAAGACCATTATCAATAGATTGCATTCCATTACTACTATGAATTGCTATTTTACCATCAACAACATTTTTATTCTCTGCATTAGGTCTACACTCTGACTCTCCTTTCATGATTGCCATAACTAAAACAGGATCAACATTAGCTCTATCAGAGAATTCAACAACTTCTTTAGCATAATCTAAGCACGGTGAATTTTCTCCCCAAGCATTAATAATTCTTTGTCTTAGATCATCTTCATCAACTTTATTTTTAACTGTAGTTTTTGTATTAGTCTGACCAGCACCAATATTTAATATTTTTTCTTCATCTTTTAGAAAAACATAAGGGTCTTGATCAATATTTACATATACTGAATACTCTTCAGGTTTTGGTTCAAAAATTCCTACAAGTGATAACTCTTTTACTCTTCCACCAATAACAAAAGATACTGAATTTATATCTGAACTAGAAGCTTTTACAGGATCATTACATATTTTTTCCCCAACCTCAAATAACTCTTTAACTCTTTCAGATTCTGGATATTTTTCTTTAAATTCATTACAATAATCAAGCATAGAATTTTTCTGTCCTAATTTATATGAAAGCATAATTTTTGCATATAGTGCTTGTTCACCTTTATCTTTAAAATTACCAATATCATAATCTAGTGAAGGATAAGCTTCTACTATTCTATCATAATCAACAATTGCTTTTTGATAAAATGCTTTTGCTTTTTGCCCATTCACACTATCATCAAATTCTAAATCAACTGCACCAACAAAATCAATAAAAGTTATTTGTTTTTTATCATATAATGGTTCTTCACTACCAAAAAACACTGAAACAAACTTATCGCCAAGATTAAGAATTTCCTGACTTATAAAATTAACATTCTTTGTCTCACCCTTTTCAACCCACTCACCAAAATCACTTCCAGATAAAATTCCATTAGCAAGCCTTACAAGTACTCCAAAATAATTTACTTCTAGATTATTTACAAAATTAGCAAATTCGAGCCTTGACCCCCCTTGTCTAGAAATTAAATTTCCATAATATTTTGTCACGCCTGAATCAGAAAAAGCATTCAAAAAATCGTTTTTTGTCTGCTCAGTAGACATTGTAGGCAAAATAAAATATTCACTTCTAAAATTATCAATAACTCTTTTTCCAATATAACCTAAAAACACATTTCTCCTATTCTCATCTACTAAATCCTTATATAAAATATCTCCTAGACCGTACTCTCCAGTTGTGCAAGCAGTTCCATCACTCTCACAAATTTTAAGTTTTACTTTTGGAGTAATAGATAAAACAAAATTTCTTGATCCCTCATCTGTTCTACAAGTTCCACCAACCCTTTCCACCATCCCTTTTTTATCAATATATGTAACTTTACAAAATCCATCTAAAAATACTTCATCATCTCTCACATCCTCGTAATTTCCATTAATACTTATTCTTGCTCTTGTATCAGAATAATCAAGTGCATCAAGCCCAATAGATAACCCAGCTAAACAATCAAAACCAGGCATATAAAATTTATTTGATTTTTCTCCAACATTTAAATCAAATGTCTGAAGCTTTCTTGCATCATTATAAAGAGTAATTCTTGCTGAATCCTCACTAACATCTTCAGCTCTTAAATACCCTTTTCCACTCCAAAATGAGTAACGTACAAAATCTTTATTCCACTCTGCTTCACTCATCTCAGGTAAATAAAATGACTGCTGACCAACACCAAAAGCATTTTCAATATCATAATAAAGCTTTGTCCTAATTTTTCCATCAACATAATCTGGCATCATTGATCCATTTCTCTGTTGTTTTAAGATAATTACTGCATAACCAATATTATCTAAAAATATTGAATTTAATTTTCCAACCTCAGTTCTTAGTGCATCTCTATTTGGCATAAACCCTACATCACTTACCTCTTCAGGAAATCCTCCTACAAAATCTAAACTCTCAATTGCATCAACACTAATAAGGGGATTAATTTTAGTTGCTGCAAGCTGACAAAATACAGGAACATCCTGATCTTCTAGTAAATCACTCCTTACAACTGGCGGAGTACATCCAAAAGGTGCAACCTGAATAACAAAATCTTGACCCATCTGGCACTGCTCATCAGGTTGACCAGTAAAACCAAAAATGTCTGAACCAATATTTGAATTAGTATATTGTGGATTTGACCTCTCATAACCTGCCAAAATCACTGGAATAGTAATTAGTATAATAAAAACAATAAACAAATATTTTTTATCTTTCATCTAAAATCCACCTCTAAAATTTTATCTTCAAATATTATATAGTTTGTTTGCAACTGTTCTAATGAGTCTGGTTCAGGCAAGCTTTCTGCATCAATAAAAACACCACTAGCACTTCTTAATGTTGAATCAAGTAAAATCTTCTTTGCTTTTCCTCCAGCACTTAAAGCTTTTGTTATAATCTGCTCAGGCATTTCAATATCAAAACACCTCTCTTCAGTTAACCCAATAAGTCCTCCAATACCTCCTTTAGGCACCTCAACACATTGTTCAGTTATTTCTTCAGCAAATTCCAAATTAGAATCATCATAAACATAAACTAAAACTTCATACTCTCCAGGAACAAGTTCTATTGATTTTTGCCCAGGATAAACAATTGTTCTTGAATAATCATCTGAACTAAAACTAATTATTGCTTCTCCATCATATGCAATTCTATCAATTGTTAACTCAACATTTAAAGGATACTCCCTAATCATCTCTATAATGATTGGGCCAGATCTTGTTGTAGAGGAACTAATTTGTGTCTCAACAAATCCTTCATTTCTTGCTCTAGCAATAACTTTACCATTAGCACACTGTGGGAATAAAGCGCTCATCTTTCCGTTGGTAGTCTTTCCAATATAACAAGTTGTCCCAGAACAATCATAAGAAATGTCCGCTTCAATAGGAATGCCCTTTGAATCAAAAACATCAACACTCATCTGTGTATTCTTATATTCACAAAAGTCTAATATCTGATTTTCAACTGCACTAGCAGTAATTGGTTCTCTAGGTAAATTGCCCAAAATTACAACAGCAATAGGAAACTGAAATACCTCATTTCCTTCATAAACCTGAACCAAAACAGGGTACTTAATATTATAAATATAATGATAAGGAACATAACAAAAACCCATCAAACCTAATCCTGGCTGATTTCCTACAGGCATTGACATAAGTAACTGACCATCAGTAGGATTCACTTCATAAGCACTTGACCAATTTCTAGAATTCAAAAATCTCACATTGCTCTCAACCCCTACATCAATATAAAAATAATTATTGCTATCTCCTTTTGTCTTTATTGCTTGTGTATTTGCTTCAATTCCCTCTGCTACCTCATCAAACACCTCTTCAGCATCCCAAATAAGAGGACTACATGTAAGTTCAACTCCATTGACAGGAGCATATAAATTCAATACATCAACACCATAATTTTCTAAAAACAATTCTTCTTGTTCTTTTTCATAAATTATAAGAGCAGTTGAATAAAGTTTTCCTAAAGAAGAATCAACACTAAACCTATGCTCACTAATTATCTCACTCTCTATATCTTTTTCAATTGATACATCCATATCTACAATAACCTGAACTTCTTCACTTTTTATTGAAACTTCTGCTCTGGGCACACCAAAACTAACTAAATACCCTTCATCATAAAAATTTTGTAAATTACACTCATCTGCTTTAGATTCAATAAATCTTGCTAACTGATCTTCCATTACACCAACTGTAGGAACCTGTTCTTTGGCAATATTATTTCCACTAACATAATACCAGTAAGGAACTGGTGTGCCTAAAAAATCTAACTGATTAGAAAAAGGCATATAACTTGTTCCAGGCTCAAAATCTGGAACATCAATATATCCTCCCTGTGACTCAAGAATCCTTATGCCTGCCTTTGTATGTGTATCTAAACAAGCCAAAAATGCACTATAAGGTGATTGTAACTCAGCTGGAAGTTGAGATGAAACCGGTACAGAAGGTTCACGTAAAAGTAAAATTAAGACAACAGCAGCAATAACCACAACAGCAATAATTACAAAAATAGTAACTTGACCTCTTTTACTTTCCATCTTTTCCTCCAATACCAATTTTCTTCTTTATGAGATCAATAATCTCTGTATTAATATCTTTTTTTATAATTTCTTTAAACTTCTTCCATACTTTCTCATCTTCAATTAAAAGCAAATATTTCTTCATACTCTACCTCTTTTACAATTAAAGATAAAAAAATAAGTATATAAATGTTTCTTATTAACTAACTTAGTTAATTAGTTACTTACTAAGTAAAACTCCTATATCAATCTTAAGATTATTTAACTAAAACCATCTTTTTTGTCTTTGCCTTTTCACCAGCACTAACTCTATAAAAATATACTCCACTAGCTAGATTATTTGTATTAATAGGTATTTCATAATGCCCCGGGCCCTGAACTTTTTTTAAATAATTTTTTACTCTTCTACCATTAATATCATAAATACTAATATTTACTCTTGCTTTTCTATCTAAATCATAACTAATTTTAGTTGTAGAATTAAATGGATTTGGGTAATTCTGATAAAGTTTAAATTTCTGAGGTAAATTTGAATTGCTATCTTCAGGAGTATCTAGTGGAGGATCAACTACTAAATCAACCTGCTTTATTTGCCCAGGTTCATGAACAACATACTCACCTAAAGGCATTGGAGCAACACTTAATAATTTGCCACCACTCAAAGCCTTAAAATAAAGTGTATCGCCAGGCTTTGCACCCTCAATTATATCTTGTGTTCCTGGATCATCACTAGGAACAACTAACCTAAATCTATTAGGAACACTAACTGTATCATGATAAGGAAGAGCTGAGCTAGATAAAAGTGAATCATTACTCTTGTTATAAGCAAATACACTGTCTATTAAAGAGTTTGTTTTATAAGCTCCTTTAGAAGTAAAAAAATCAGCATGCCCTCTTAATTCAGATGGCCTTGTTTGCGAATTAGCTTTAGAAAAAAAAAGTGTAGTGAGTACAACTAATGGAACTAAAAACCAACTTAACTTATTACTTAAATATTTCATTTTAACAAGTATTATGGAATACCTCACATTTATTCATTTTTAATTCAGGAAAATTTTCAATTAAATAATAACAACTCCTCTCAATAATCTCTCCCTCGATATCAACTGCCCTATCTAAATAGCAGTAAGAAAACTTATCTAAACTACTGCAAACACTAACACATATTTCGTTTACTTCACTTAAATTTCCTTCATAATAAATATACTCTAGTGTATCTTCGCTATTCATATCTATTTCAATATTCTGCTCCTCTTCAATAAAAAGTAGTGTATTCATTTCAGGTAAAACAGTAGGAGAATAACTTAACCAAACCCCATCAACATTAGACCAAATATTATCAAAGCTACCTATTACTGTGGCTAAAATATTTTCTATAGAATTATTAATTGGAACATTTTCAAAATAAACATCATTCCATCCCAAAATCAAATCCTGAGAATACTTTTCTCCAGCACAAACTTTGTCAATACATGAAAATCCTTCACAATCTTCATACATTCTTAACTCTTCTAAATAACTACAATAAGCATCTTCCTGACCTGGATTATTACAAACGTGTGCGCCATACATTGCATACAAATCTCCATCACTACAATACTGTTCTTCTAAATAATCGCTCACCCCACAATCTAAATTATAATAACACTCTGCTCCAGTTCCAACACAATTACCAAAAAGACATCCTAAAATTCCACACTCCTGTCGTTTATCTTCTAAATTATCACAATAATCAAACCAATACACATCATTATCATAACATGTAGAATATGAATGATACCCACAAGAAAAACAACTACTCTCACCATCTTCACAATACTCATCACTAGTGCAATCATCTTGAATTTGCCAACTTGACCAATCACTAACTACTCCTGAACAACCAGAACTCACACCATCACAATATCTTTTTTTAGATTGAAAATAAACATCTTCTCCAGGATTACTGGCTCCCCCACCATTAGGACAACCATATAAAATATCATAAAAATCATCACAAACATATGAATTTTCCCTAAAATAACACCCATCACAACAAAGCCCTACTGTACACTCACACTCCTCTTCACAATTTCCAATCCCATCACAAACCATATTTACTCCACAATAAGTTCCAGCTGGAGCATTTGTAAAAGAATCACACCAAGAATCACTCTCACAAGACCCAGACCCATCACAGTACAAATCTACATCATGATAATTCCTACAAGTTGAATCATAAATATCGCAATCAAAATTCCCGCAAACAGCACTAGTAGAATAAGCCTGACAACTTTCAGGATTTTCATCATAACAACCCATACAAACCCCACAAGACTCTATATAATTATCTAAAATATTAAAAACTTCAGAATATCCACTACAATAATAATCTTTTTCATAAACATAATTTGTTAAAATCGGTGAGTTCGCACCAGCACAATAAAAATAATCAACATAGCCTGTAGGCTGTGATCCAGTTACTTTATACTGATACGGCCTTCCTAAACTAAAATCACAACAAGACCCAGAAGTACATTCACACTCTCCATTAACATAACCATAAACATTGCTATCAGGAGTAGACAGTGGAACAATAAGACCCTCTAAATTATAAATTTTAGAATAAACTTCAATCTCTTCTCCAGGATCATTTATAATAAAACTGCCTAAGTAAATATTTTGAAATGTTTTTTCAAAATCAAATTCACATAATGAGGCATCAACTATACAATCACAATCAATCCAAGATATTCCTGAAAGAAAATCAATAGTCTCATCAACAAGAATATCATTCTCCATTAAATCAAGTGTCCAAGTAATTCCAAAATTTTCATTTAAAGGATTAGAGCAATA
>CAZPVF010000013.1:0-14021 GCA_964589955.1 Candidatus Woesearchaeota archaeon | reverse complement strand
GAAGATTAATACTGTTGAATATAATTTAAAGAAATTATTGGATTCAGGACTTATTGAAAAATCAAAAAATTTTTTTTGGAGTAAAAGAGGAAAGAAAATTCCGTTATATAAACTAGCTAAAAAACATATCATTATTTCTCCAAAACAGACAAGACCAAATTTTACTATTCTTAAAACAATTATACCTGTTATTATCGCTATAGTCTTTCTTTTAGCAATTCTTACACTATTTCCAACAAAGTTAGATATTACTCAATCCCAAGGTATTGAAATGAAACAATTTGCTTCAATGGATGAATTAAGAAATTTTTTAGAAGAAAATCACGGAGAAGATTTTTATTGGGAAGGTTCATCTGGGATAAATGAAGCAACAATGGCAATGGATTCAGGCATGACAGAGAGTGCTCCAAAAGCAGGTGCTGCTACAGCTCCTCAAAACGAAATGTCAAGATCTGCAGATGATTACTCAACAACAAATATACAAGTAGAAGGTGTTGATGAAGCAGATATTATAAAAAATGATGGAAAGTATATTTATATTGTAACAAACAATAAAATAGTAATCGTTAATGCTTATCCTGCCGAGTCAATGGAAATACTAGCTGAGATAAATGAGAGTGGAGTAAGTAACATATTCATTAATAATGATAAATTAATCACCTTCTCTTATAAGTATGAGGATAGTCAAAAAACCCATATTAAGATTTATGATGTATCAGATAGAAGTGATCCAGAGTTAAGTGAAGATATTTCAATTGATGGTAATTATGTAAGCTCGAGAATGATTGGAAATTATGTATATTTAGTAGCAAATAAATATGTTTATTTTAATGATGTAATTTTGCCAACTGTTTATGCAAACGGAATTGCTGAAACTATTTCAGCTAGAGATATTTACTACTTTCCACACTCTGATACAAGCTACACTTTTACTAACATTTTAGCTGTAGATGTTAATAGTTTAGAACACAATACAGAAACATACTTATTAGGATCAAGTCATAACCTTTATGTTTCTGAAGATAATATTTACCTAACAATTCAGAAAAGACTTTCAAGTAAAGACTATTTTGAAGATGCAGTAAGAGATGTAATAATGCCAATTGTTCCAGGTTCGATTAAGAGCGAAATAGAAGATATTTTAGATTCAGATGAAGAATTTTATAATAAACAACCTCAAATAGGTAGTATTGTTGAAGAGTATTCAGGCAGTTTAACAGGAATTGATAAGTCGGACTTTGATAAAGAGTTAATGGAAAGAATGGAAGATTTTCAGTTAGAACTTTCTAAAAGGTTAGAAATAACTTATGTTCATAAAATAGAAATTGATGGCTTAGATGTTGAGTATTTAGGAAATGGGAATGTTCCAGGAAGAGTATTGAATCAATTTTCAATGGATGAGTATAAGGGATATTTTAGAATTGCAACAACTACAGGTAATTCATGGGGATCTAGCCAGTCAAGCCTAAATCATATGTATGTTTTAGATAAAGACTTGGAGTTGGTTGGAAGTGTTGATGATCTTGCTAAAGGTGAGAGAATTTATTCAGTTAGATTTATGGGTGAAAAAGCTTATATGGTAACATTCAGGCAAGTTGATCCTTTGTTTATTGTAGATCTGTCTAATCCTAAAAATCCAGAAGTCTTAGGTGAGCTTAAAGTTACAGGATATTCAAGCTATTTGCATCCTCTTGATGAAGATCACATTATTGGTATTGGTATGGAAGCTACAGAACAGGGAAGAACTACAGGAGTAAAAATTGCTGTATTTGATGTATCTGATCCACAAAATCCAATTGAAAGAGCAAAATACGAAGTAGAAGGAAAATACTCAAGCTCTAATGCACTATATGATCATAAAGCGTTTTTATATGACAAAACTAGAGAACTTCTAGTACTACCACTGTCTTATACAGAAGAATGGCAAAATGGTGATGGAGATAAAAAATATGAACATTGGCAAGGAGCGTTTGTATTTCACTTGGATGTTGATTATATAGATTTAAGAGGAAAAATTACCCATAAACCTAACAGTGATGAAGAAGGATATTATTACGGCCCATATGCTGTTCAGAGATCACTTTATATGGATGATACTCTCTACACAATCTCTAGATCAATTGTTAAAGCAAATGATTTAGAGGATTTAGATGAAATTAGCTCACTAAAATTCTTAGATGAAGATTACTATCCTCCAATTTATAGAGGAGAAGTTGGAATTGCAGTAGATAATTCAATATTAGAATAGTTTTTACAAAATATTTATAAATTTCTTTATCTAATTTTATTTAATAACAAAATGAAAAAGAGGAGTAGAGAATTTAGAGTGATTGTTCTGCTAGCATTTATTACAGTTGTAGTTTTTAGTGCATTATTTATTGGGAAAGGAATAACTGGAATGGTGATAATGGGAGACAACATAAAGCCTCTTTGTACACAAGATTCTGAGTGTGAGAATGAAGAGGTGTGTTGTTATTTTTATGCTGAAACTTCTGGTGTTTGTAATATTGGGGATTTATGTGATGATATAATTGAAATAACAAAAAATAATGAATACTATGATAGTGATTTACACGAACAAGTAAAAAAATCAAAAGAAAAGCAGAGCACTTTTTTTCAAGTGTTTATGGGAATAATCATGCTTTTATTTGCTATATTTTTGTTCTATATTGTTTTACACGATGAAGACGATGAACCGGTTAGAAGAAGTAAAAAAAGAAAGAAGTA
Source organism: Candidatus Woesearchaeota archaeon (assembly GCA_964589955.1). Classification (GTDB taxonomy): domain Archaea; phylum Nanobdellota; class Nanobdellia; order Pacearchaeales; family GW2011-AR1; genus CAZPVF01. Next base: position 11,294 of record CAZPVF010000013.1, on the reverse strand, counting down.
AATTATTTGCCACATCCACAACCACCACCATACTTGGCAGCACATGTATCTAGACCACAATTTGATCCTTGACTACATCCACCAGCTTCTTTATATGGGCAACCTGTTGAGCCATAAGGGCAAGATCCAGATGCGTCTTCACTTGCTTGGATTGATTGAGCGTTAGTAATAAGTGCAATTGCTCCAAAAACAAACAAACCAACAACCACTGAAATTATTATCCATGTTCTCATTTTTTACCTCCTTAACTTTTAATTGAAAATACTAAGATTTTGTTTATTATAATCGCTTTGGAGAAATTAGTTTCAGTTTCTTAACACAACCAAATTATTCATGCCACGTCTCTTTCTTTCAATTAACTGTTTTGCTTCAAGTTTATCTAAAAGCCGAGTCATTTTTACTTTACCAATTTCTAATTTTTCTTTTAGATCTGCTTGAAACATTGCATTGTTTTCATTTTGCAATAATCCTACTACTTTTTTTTCATCTCTGTCAAGTTTGCTTGTATCAATTTTTTTCTTTTTTTCTTTAATTTTTTTTACTACAACTTTTTCTTTAATTTCTACTCTTGGTTTTGAAAACATTATAACAAAGCCAATTACGAGAATGATTCCCACAATACTTAAGCTAATTATTGTTTCAGACTTCATTGCATCTTGATGAACGCAACTATCTGCATGACTACAAGTTTGATTAGCAATACTTCCTAAACTTGCATTAAATATCAAAACTATAATTACCATTACAACAGATATTCCAATAATTATTAGTCCGACGTTTTTGTTTTCTATTTTATGTTCCCTCTATTATAATTGAATCAACACTTGCACCTAGCTTTTCTAAAGTTTTTTTAATTTCGTTTGTGAAAGATACTGGTCCACAAACATAAAATTTCTGATTAAAATCTTTAATATGTTTTTTTAAATATTTTTCATCTATTCTTCCATAATTATAGTTTGGATTTTTCTCTTTAGTTAAGTTAAGGATTAGATTATCTCCTAAAATGTCTTTTAATTCTTTTTTTAAAATAATATCTTTAGCTTCTTTATTTGATAGTAATAATTTATTTTTTCCTATTTTTCCTTCTTTTTTTAGTTCTCTTAAAATTGAAATAAATGGAGTTACTCCTGCTCCTCCAGCAATAAATACTCCCTCGCCCTTATATCCCATAACTCCAAATGGTTCATTAATAACTAATTCTTCACCCGGATTTAATTTGTGAATTTTTTCAGTTTCACCTCTAGGATATTTTTTTATAATAAACTCTAGGATTGGCTCATTATTAGTTGAGCTAAAAGTAATTGGTCTTTTTTTTAGGTCTTTTTGCTTTTTTATCGAGACTGTTGTTGCCTGACCAGATTTAAATTTGTACCCCTCTGGTTTTTCGACAATTATGCTTATTACATTATGAGTTACAAAACCAATTCTCAAAATTTTTACAATATGTTCAATCATTTTTTGTTTTCTTTTTAGATTTATAATCATTTATTGCTTTTTTTAGAGCATCGCTAGCTAAATTACTACAATGCATTTTTATTGGCGGAAGACCTTTTAGAGATTTAGCTACATCATTTCTAGTTAGCTTTTTTGCTTGATCAAGAGTTTTTCCTTTTGCAAGTTGTGTTATCATTGAACTTGTTGCAATTGCTGCAGCACAACCAAATGTTTTGAATTTAATGTTTTTTATTACTTCTTTCCCAGATTTGTTTTTGCCTACTTTTATATAAACCCACATTATATCTCCACATTGAGGATTTCCGACTTTTCCAACTCCATCAGGATTTTTGATTTCTCCCCTGTTTTTAGGATTCATAAAATTTTTTAAAACAGTCTTTGAGTAATTCATTTTTTCTCCATGAACAAGTAATTTACAATATGTGGTTTACTTCCCGTACTAATTTTTATTAATTTGGTTTCAATTATCTGAAAGTGTTCTTTAAATAATTCTTTTACTTCTTCAAGTGATGAGTAATACAATTTTGTTCCCTCAGGCATTGCTGCTCCTTTAGGAATTGTTCTTAAGTTTTTCCCTTCTGCACCAAAATCAGAGTTTTGATTGTTAAAACAAATAGAGAGGTATTTGCCACCTTTATTTAAAATTTTTTCAACGTCTTTCGCATATTTTTTCCTCTTTTTAGGAACTATGTGGTGTAAAAGAGCCCATTCTAAAATAAAGTCAAATTTTTTATTTAGTTTTGATAATTCACTAGTGTCCATTGCAATAAATTTTATTTTAACATTTTCTTTTTTTGCATTTTGTTTTGCTGATCTTACTGCATTTTCAGAGAGGTCTATTCCTGTTACATCAAAACCCTTTTTAGCTAAGTATATAGAATAAAATCCTTCACCACACCCTATATCTAGAGCTTTGCAAGGATTGATTTTTTTTGTTTCTACTATTTCCACCAGTTCTTTTGGTGGTTCAGTCTCTGTCCAAACAGCTCTTTTTTCATAAACTTTTTCTAAGGCTTCTTTATCATTCATTTTTTATTCAACTCCTTTAATAATTTTTTAATTTCTGTCTTGTCAATTCCGTGCGCTAGACAACCTTGCTCAATTGTTTCTTGCATTGCCATTGGGCAACCAACACACATAAGATCCACATTAAATAATAATTCAGCTGCTTTTGGGTTATTTTTAATTACGTCACTAATTTTTGTCTTTTTTGTGATTTTCATTTTTAGTTTTAATTTACTAATGGAGAGATCTTACGTAATTTTGAAACAATTTTTGATAGTTTTTCAATTACATAATCTATATCAGATTTCTCTGTGAACTTACTAATGCTAATTCTTATAGAACTATTTGCCTGTAGTGGCTCAAGACCAATTGCTTTTAAAACATGACTTGTTTCAAGTGAGTGAGAAGCACAAGCTGATCCTGTTGATGTATAGATTCCCTCATTTTCTAAGTAACCTCCAACAGCTTCACCTTCAATATTATTAAATGAAATATTAATGTTGTTACATAATCTATTAGTTCTAGGTCCGTTAAGTGTTACATTATTGATTTCAAGAAGTTTTTTTATGAAATAATCTCTTAGTTCTGTCATCTTTTTTACATCTTTACTACTTCTTATATCAACTGCTTTAGAAAAACCTACAATACCACTAACATTTTCTGTACCACTTCTTAATTTTCTTTCATGTCCTCCTCCGTGAAATAAAGGAGTGATTTTAATTCCTTCTTTAATATACAGACAACCAACACCTTTTGGACCGTGAATTTTATGTGAGTTGAGTGTAACAAGATCTAAATTCATTTTTTTTACATTAATTTCTACTTTTGTAAAACTCTGGCAAGCATCAGTGTGAAATAAACAACCCTTTTCTTTACAGATTTTACCAATTTCAACTAAATCCTGTATTGTTCCTATTTCATTATTTCCGTGAATAATACTAACAACTAAGGTTTTGTCTGTAATAGAATTTTTTAATTCTTCTAAAGAGATATTTCCAACTTGGTCTACATTTAGATAGGTGACAGTCGCACCTTTTGTCTCAAGCCACTTGCACGTATTTATTACACAATCGTGTTCTATTTTAGTTGTAATAATATGGTTTTTTTCTTTATTAGAAAAGAATAATCCTTTAAGTGCAAAATTATTTGATTCAGTTCCACCAGATGTAAAATAAATTTCACTTGTTTTAGCTCCAATTGCTTTTGCAATAGTTTTACGTGATCTATCTAGTGCGTGTTTTACATCCTGGCCAAAAGAGTGACTCGATGAAGCATTAGCGTATTTTTCGTTAAAGTAGGGCAACATCTCTTTTAGCACTTTTTCGTCAACTTTTGTAGTTGCTGCATTATCTAAATAAATATTTTTCATTTTCTAGGACACCCTGCACAATTTTTTTTACAGTAATGCGTTGAATGTTTATCAATTAGTTTAAGCATAGGAACAATTGTGTCTTTATTTAGAGAGTATATTCTCTGTTTTCCAACTTTTTTCATATCAACTATATTGCATTTACGTAGAGATGATAGTGCATGTGAAATCTTGCTTTGCTCAACATTTAGACACTTTACAATTTCAGTCACGCTTTTTTCACTTTTTTTTAAATATAGAATAATATCTATTTTTAGTGGATTTGCAAGATTTGTAAAGAATATGTGGTATGTTGATTTCATTTTATTCATATGAACAATTATTCATATGTTTATAAAGATTTCTATTGTAAATTTATCTATCTTTTTAGTGCGACTTCTAACTTTTTAGGTAGATGAAATGTTCTGTTGTCCCCTAATTCTTTAAGGAAAACCAAATCAATATTATTTATTGATATATCTATTTCTATTTTTCCTTTACATTCATATCTTTGGACTAATCTAAGAGGATTTACTGAAGTCACAACTGCCATGTGTTTTGAAAGAGTCTTATAATTATTCCAACTAGCAATTGCTCCAGGAATAGGCTCTAATAGAGGAGTCATCCTAAATAGTCTGTGGTTTCTTCCTTTCCAGATATACCTATCGTGATCTAATTCTCCTACTAAATAAAGGGCTGTTCCAATACAATTAGAAACGCCTTCAGTTAAAGAATGAAGTCTCTGATACACCATGTCTTGAAACTCAATTATCTTTTTATTAATCATAATTTTCTAGTAGAATTAGACTTTATAAGAATTTATTTAATTCTCTCCTTCAACTTCTTAATCTTATTTCTTAATTCAATTGCTTCTTCAAACTCTAATCTTTCAGCTGCATCTTTCATGTCCGCTTCGAGTTCAATAATTAAATTAGGTATTTCAGCTTTTGGAATATGTTTTGTTTCCTTAATTTCAACTTTGCCTTTTCTTACAGGCTTTATTATTGTTTTAGGAATAATCTTATGTTTCTTATTATATTCTATCTGAATTTTTCTTCTTCTATTTGTCTCCTCAATAGCCTGCTTTATTGAATCTGTTTCAACATCAGCATATAACACAACTTTTGAATTAACATTACGTGCAGCTCTTCCAATGGTCTGAATTAAACTTCTTGTATCACGCAAGAATCCTTCTTTATCTGCATCTAGTATTCCAATAAAACCAACTTCAGGAATATCAAGGCCTTCTCTGAGTAGATTAATTCCTACTAGCACGTCAAATTTGCCAAGTCTCAGTTGCCTTATTATTTCAGTTCTTTCAAGTGTATCAATTTCAGAGTGCAAATACCGCGTCTTAATTTTTTGCTCAGATAAATATTCAGTTAACTCTTCAGCCATTTTTTTAGTTAAAGTTGTTAGTAAGACTCTGTCTCCCCTCTTTTTAGCAATTTCAATTTCAGCTTTTACATTATCTATCTGTCCTGTTATTGGTCTAATAAATACCTCTGGATCAACTAAACCAGTAGGTCTAATTATCTGCTCAACTATTTGAGATGATATTTCTGTCTCATACTCCCCAGGTGTTGCACTAACAAATATAGTTTGATTATTTTTCATATATTCTTCAAACTCTGAAAAATTAAGAGGACGATTATCATACGCACTAGTTAATCTAAATCCAAAATCAATTAGGTTTCTTTTCCTAGCTTTATCTCCATTAAACATTCCATGAAGTTGGGGAATTGTCTGATGGCTCTCATCAATTACAATTAAAAAGTCTTCACCAAAATAATCTATTAGTGTAAAAGGTTTCTCACCAGGTTTTCTTTTATCAAAATGCCTAGAATAATTTTCTATTCCTTTACAGTAACCAGTTTCTCTGATCATCTCTATATCATATAATGTTCTTTGTTTTAGTCTGTGCGCCTCCATCATTTTCAAATTAGGCAAATCCTCATTAAGTTGCGCTGTTATTGAGTCAATTGCATCAACAAGGTCTTCTTCAGGAATCATAAAATGTCTTGCTGGATAGACTGTATAATGTCTCCAAGAATCAATTTTGTTTCTATTAATTTTATCAATTTCAGTAATTTTTTTTATAGTATCTCCTTCTAGCTCAACTCTTATAACATTTGGTGTTTCGTGAGAAATAAATTCTATTACTCCTCCTTTTACTCTAAATCTTCCTGGTTGAAGGTCTTTATCATTTCTCTCGTACTGTGACTCAGCAAATTTTGAAATTAGCTGTTTTCTTTTTATAGTCTTTCCTACTTCTATTCCGAATCTGAATCCAAGATAGTTTTTTGGATTTCCTAATCCATATATGCAAGAAACACTAGCAACAATTATTGTATCACTTCTTTCTAAAACTGAGGATGTTGCAGCAAGTCTCATCTGATCAATTCTTGAATTTACTTGAGCATCTTTTTCAATATATTTGTCAGTTGCAGGAATATAACTTTCAGGCTGATAATAATCATAGTATGATACAAAATACTCTACTTTATTTTCTGGAAATAGATCTTTTAATTCTTCATAAAGTTGAGCTGCAAGCGTCTTATTATGTGCAATAACTAGTACTTTTTTATTAGCCTCCTTTATTACATTTGCAATTGTAAATGTCTTTCCTGATCCTGTAACACCTATTAGAGTTTGGAATTTGTCCCCATTACTAATACCTTTATTTAGCTCTTCAATTGCTTTAGGTTGAGAACCTGTAGGCTTCATTTTTGTAACTAGCTTGAATTTTTCTTTTGTCATAGTAAAATTCTGTAATGTGCAGTATATATAAGTTTATTGCGTCCAATAAATTACAAAAAATTTAAATAATAAAATAAATACAAAATTAAGATGAAAAATTTAGATACAGAAAAATTAGCTAAGATGGTTGCAAATAAGATTAAAGGATTGTCTGTTCTTGATCTTGTAAGAATGTATTCTAAAATAGACGATGATAATTTTAAAGATATAATAGATGATTATATTGATAGCAAAGGAACTTCGTATAAGACTTCTTTTTACAGCGCTTTGGCAAGATTAAATTTAAATTCCTAAAGGCTTTTTCTTTTTAGATCTAAATGCATTTTGCATAATATCTTGTGTGTAAGGTCCAGGAATTCTTCCAGATTCAGCATATGCATAAAGGGCTGTATTAAATATCTGGTTTGCAACTCCAAATACAAGAGCAATTATTATTACATATATAATAAGTATTAGTATAATTATTATTGATAATATAAAAGATACTGGTAAAACTAGGAATGCTATAACAATTCCAATAATTATTGCAGGTAAAATTAACATAAATTCTGCAATTCCAAAACCAATATACTTTATTAGTGTCTCCCCCCAAGTTTTCTTTAAAACTTCTACTGATTTTTTTATTGCAGCAAACGGTTTTAAATTATGATACACAAGACCAGGAATAACAAATATTGTAACAATACTCCAAGCCATCTTAAATAGTGCATTAAGAATCATTATTACTAGTGCACCAATTCCTTTTATTTTTCTTGCAATGCCCTCTATTATCTTAAATATTAGTCCTACTGTTGCACTCAAAAGTGTCCATAGAAATATTACATGAATACGTGAAAATGCAAACCTCATTGATGTTGAAAATCTTGCTTCCTGGCCTGCAAAAGCAAGAGCAGCAGTATAAGAAACACACACATTAAAAAAAGTAGCAATAAAAGCAACACCAAAGTATGAAATTAATATTAGAATATACTCTGTAGCAGTAAATATAACACTTTCACCTGAAAAAATACTTATAAGAATTGTCGGAACTAATAATATTGCCAAAAATATAAGTGAAAAAACACTTGATAAGATAGGAAATACAAATAACTCTTTTTCTTTTGCCATTACAGAAAAAGTAAGTTTAGTCACCTCCCAGCTTCTTGCAAATCTTCCCATACCAAATAATATTCTTTTTTCTTTTTAAAGCTAACTACAAAAACTTTTAATAAAGTAGAATCTAATAAATATTATGAAAAGAGGAAGGAATAAATTCCTTTGTGCTTTTTTACTAAAATGAAAAAAAAGAGTGTGAAGAAGAAAAAGAAAAAACCTGGCAGAAAATTATCAATACTTACTCCTATTAGAAAAGAAAAGCAGTCACGAAGAGACGCAGCACTCATGCTTTTTTATTCAATAATTTTGTTTTTGGTATTATTTTTTATTGCACCACTAGTGGATATTAAATTTGGAATTGGTTTTGAAAATTCTTTAATTGCCTCTTTTTTAGGTGTTTCAGTCATCTTTTTCTTGTATTATTTTTTTGCAAGAAGAAGGCCATGGAAAAAAGTTGAAGAACCCCCAAAATGGGTTGTAAAAAAAAGAAAAGGTTTAGGAGATGATTTTATAGGAACAATTATTGTTGAAGGCAAAAAGAACAAGTATTTGATTCATAAATATGATCATAAAACAAATTTTTATGTAAAAGAAAAAAATAAAGATTAAAATGAATTTTGACTACACTACTTTTAAAATAATATTAGCTGATTTAATGATTTTTTCAACTCTTATGAATATAGCTTTAATTATTGATAATATGCCTCAGTCATTTATGTTATTTGTTACATGGGGAATTATTCTAATAATATCAATCTTATTTCTTGCCTTTTTTACAAAAAATAAGGGTTAGATTTATAAATGTAAAATACATATATGAAATATGGGTAAAGAGGTAGTAATTGGGTTATTTATTCTATTTTTAATACTATTAGTTGGAGTTGTTAGTGCACCAGGAAATGAAACAGAAGATCCTGTGCCTATTAATTGTACTAATGACTCAGACTGTCCTGAGGGAAAAGTTTGTAAAGAAAATTTTTGTATTTTAGAAGAGGATGAAGAAGAAAATGAAACAACAATTGATAAGGTATGTTGCAGTAGGATAATGAAAGAAAATAAGACAGGAAATCAAGGAAAAAGTTGGTATACATTTATTAGTAGAACTTCTTGCGTTGATTCAGATGCATACATAGTAGAAATTGTTGATGATTCATTTTGTGAAAAAGACAAAGAAATGATCTGCTGTAAGGTAATTAAGTATAAAGAAGAAATTGATGAAAAAATTGTTCAGTATGTTGAAACAAAAAATGGATTATGTGTTAGTGATGGGGTATATGAAAAATATATTGTTGATGAAGAATTTTGTGATAAAAAATTAGGTGAGGAAATTAAAGCAAGAATTAGAGAAAAGCAGAGAATTCATTTTGAAGAGAAAACAGGCGTTACATGTCCTGAAGAGTGTGTCTGTACAGGATCTACTATAAAGTGTATTTTGGCTAGTGGAAGAGAAATGACTGTAATTGCAGGAGAATCAGGAAATACTATAGTTAAATTCCAGAGTAATGAGATGAGTACTAAAGTTGAATTATATAAATCTGGTGAAGGTAAAGTTTATGGTAAATTTGAAGATGGAGAAAAGGAAATAAAAGTATTTCCAGAAGAAATAAAAGCTAAAGTTAAGAAGAAGATCGGGGAAAAGAAAAAGACTGAAGAAGTAGATGACATTGAAATTGAGCTAGATGAAGAAGGGAAATATAGATACGAAGTCAATAAACATGCAAAATTATTTGGAATAATTGGAGTAAAAGAAAGAATAAGAGCAATGATTGATTCTGAGACTGGAGAGGTTGGCGAATTAAAAGGTCCTTGGTGGGGATTTTTAGCTAGTGATATAGAAGAAGAATAAGCCTAAACTACTTTTCTGTGATATAATTCTCTTTGATTAAGAATCATTAGTATAACTGCACCAATTATAAAAAACCAGTCAATAAGAAATGTTAGTGCTAGAAAACCTAAAGCTAGAATAGAATAGATAATAATTCTCCAGTTTGGCTTTTTTTGTTTCATATTTTAATTAAATACAATCTTATTTTAAAATTTACTCTTATCAATACTTTTTTATATACTTAATTCTTAGTAAACTTATGCCTAAAAAGAGGAAAAAAAAGGCTCCTACTAGAAAGGCTAATAAGAAAAAAACAAAAAAAAGAGGAGAGAGTCATAAGGAGTTATGGATTATTTTAGCTGTTATTGTAGTTGCAGCTATTGCACTTATACTAATTTTTTCTACAGGACCTGTTGAAGAAGATGAGGATCAAGTAGATGCAGAAGTCCAGGTTGAAGATGTAGTAGATATACAAAATTGTCCTGAAGAATTTTATAAAACTCAAATTAATGTTTATCCAAGAGATTTGGGGCCTGATGCTTTTCCATCTAGATTAAATATTTATGAAAAAGATTTTTTAGATAATAGAGGCGATTATGTTGGTATATGTAAGATTGGTGCTGGAGGAAATCCAATTCACACATTTTGTACAAATCAAACTAGGTACCCTGATTATATTAGAAACCAAGAAGTAGTAGATGGCAAAATAGTAAGAAATCAAGAAAGATGGTTTGTAGATATAACATTTGATTATACTACTTGCGAAAAATATGGACAAATTCCCACAAGTAAGTTAGATCTTTATAGCTGTGATATTGTTTCTATTAAATGTTGGCAGTAAAATTATTCCATAATTTGAGGGTACAATTCTCTAATTTTATCCTCAACAGCATCACTAAAACTAATTCCCCAATCACAATCCTCAGGTCTACTTAGTGTTCTTAAATCATTTCCATAATCATTTCTTAATCCTAAAGCTCTATAAAGAGCTAGCTTCTCTAAAACATAAGTAGTAGTTGTATTCATACAGTCTTCAACCTGGAAGAGATATAAAGTAACTTTTGAAATATTTTCCCCCTTAAAATTAAATACTTTGTGTATTGCTGGATGATTAGTAAGTGTCCAGTAGTCTGTTTCTAAATTAAGTGTTATTCCCCCATGCTCATTATAGTCTCTACATTCAATATTCACATTTGTTTTAGGATTACTTCTTGTTATATTAAATAACTCATAGTTTATTGCTTTTTTAAAATAAGTTGATGTCATTCTGAATTTTTCATATTCTGCAGTTGGACAGCTATTTTTTATTGTAATATTAATTGGAAGCTCATTCCATGCAAAATCTTTGAATTCTTCTTCTACTTTTTCTGTTTTGTTATAAGGAAAAATATTAAGTTTGTTACATTTAGTTCCACTAATACCATTAGAGTAAATATACTTAAGACACTCTATAGTATCTTTATCAGTTTCATTTAATCTACATCCTATTGTTAGCTCATTAAGTGGCTTCATAACACTCTTATCACTGTCTAGGTGATTAAATCCAAAAGCATGCATTATTCCATGTATTTCTGTTAAAGGATAACTACCACATTTTCCATAGTTCCAGAGTAGATCTCCATCATACTCTAGGGGGTGAAAATAAACTTCAGATGATTTTATTATGTTTGTTTCCTCAATTTCAGTAGGGCCAGCAGCTCCTTCAAAAACATTTGATTCTAAATATTCTTCAGAAATAAGACCTTTAATTATCATCATTGGGTCTTGGTATTTGTTTACTTCTTTAAATTCTATTAGAGAGCCTGT
>CAZPVF010000012.1:0-14202 GCA_964589955.1 Candidatus Woesearchaeota archaeon | reverse complement strand
ATTCTGCGAATATAAAAGAAGACAAAACTGCAAAAGAACAGAAGGTTGTGAAAAAAAGTGTAGAAGGAGTAAAAAAAAAACGAAGATCAAGAACAAAAGAAAACAGAAGAAGAGGAAAAACAAAAAGTAAAAGAAGAAAAATCTTTAAAAAAAGAAGATATTGGAGCAGGTAAAAAAAAGACTGAGAAAAAAGAAGAAAAAGGCGAAGCCGAAAATAAAAAAGAAAATACAGAAGATAAAAAATTAGAAGATAAATTTAATTCTATTGTAAATAGGGAAGCAAAAGAGATTGAAACAGAGTTAGGAGAAAATAGATGAGTTCTTTATTTATTATTATCTCCTTATGTGTCATTGTTGTTTTGTTAGTTATTTTTATTTATATAAAAAGAAGAAGGGCTAAAAATAAATTTAATCTCTTTTCTGGAGATGGAGGTGTTTATGCAGAAAGAGGTAGTTTTTTAAAAGGAATTCTTGAAAATCTTATTTCTAGTAAAAAAAAGAAAGAATCTGAAAAAATAACACAAGATATTGAAACTTTTTATAGAGATGGGGAAAAAGGAGTAGGATATGAAGATAAAGGTACTTCTTTTAGAAAAGTAAAATCAAATAGAATGTTAAAAAAATCAAAAAAAGAAGCACAAAATAATGAAATGAAAGAACAGAATTTATCTCTTGTAAAAAAAGAAGAAGCAGATAAAATGGGTGAAAGAGACAAAAGTATTAAAAAAGAAGAAATTCACAAAAAGAGTTTAGATAATAAAAAGAAAGAAATTTCTATTAAAGAAAAAAATAAAAATAGCGAGATTAGTGAAGAATATGGGGTAAAAGAAGAAAAACCTCTTAAAAAAAATAAAAAAAGATCGAGCGGTTTTGGTTTTGAGAATAGTAGCAAGCAGACTAAAATCGATCCAAAGAAAATTTTAAAGAGTCTTAAAAAAACAGATGTTGGTTTGATTTTGAATTCTTTAAAGAAAGAAGAGTATTCTTTTATTGCAGACAAACTTTTTAAGATGAATTTTGATTCAAAAAAAGATTTTTTAAAGACTTTAAAAGAGGAACTTGGGGCTTTACTTAAAGAAGCCAATAAAGAGTTAAAATTCAGAGTATCTAAAATTAGAAAAACAGGGAAGAATGTAAAAAATTTAGATTTGGATTTAATGAGTGTTCCACTTAAAATTACTCTTTTTGAAGCAACTATTTTAAAAAAAGATTTTGATAAAGTTGTTAATTTAATGAAAGAAATAGATAAAAGCATAAAATCTTATGAAAAAGACCAAGAGAAATTGAATAAAAATACAGCAGAAAAATGAAAATTTTTTTAATAATATTCTTCTTCGTCTTTTTGTCTTTTTTTAATAATTATTATGATTATTATTAGAAGTACTATTAATATTGCAAGACCTATTATTAGATAAGTTAGTACTGTTAAAGATTCTACTTCTAATTTGAATTTATCTTCTAAAATATGGACTAGACTGTCTTCTCTTTCTCCAGAAAGGATTCTTAGATTTACATATTTGTTATTTTCTAAATCTGTTTCAGTTAGTTCTTGTTGTATTCTGATTTTTTTTGTTTTTCCAGGAGTTATTCTGGCTGAACCTTCGAGTCCAATCGTTTTTGGAGATTGGAATGTTCCTATTAAAATATCAATTATTTCAACATCTACCCAACAATCTATTGTATGTGGATTTTTTATTTCAACAATTATTTCTTCTCTTTGTTTACTGTATTTTACACTTTTTATGTCATTTCTATCTAATTTGCATAAGTCTATAACATTTATTGCAGAGATATCTATTTTTGCTTGTATTGCTCTTTCTAGAGATGTTGGTGTTTCTCCATATATTGTATATATTTCTGCTACTGCCCCTTCTAAGGAATTTATTTGCCAAGGATATATTATTGTTTTATAATCTCCTGGTGCAATAAAAATTGGTTCAAGATCTCCTTGTTTTTTTCTTTGACCATCTGCGTCAACAGTTATTGTTCCTTTAAAGTAGATTGGTATGTTTGATTTACTCTGGTATGTTATTTCTAATTGAGATAGTGCTTGGTTATATTTTACTGAATGTATTGTTAATTGCATGTTTGGTGTTGGAACTGGGAATAGATCTAGACCTTCTACAGCAGAGATTCCTCCTTGAGGGGCTCTTGCACTTCTAGCAAATTTTACCATTACATACACACCAGTACTCTCTTTTATATTTTGGGCAGCGCCAACTAAATCATTTCCTATTAGAACACCAATTTCTATATTAGAATTTTTTAAGTAGTCACTTATTGTTGGAGGGACATTTTCTTTTCCTGTGAATAGGATTGGATGTGTTCCTGCCATAAGCTCACTTTCTATGAATTCCCCATTTGTTAGAATTATTTGAGTTACTGGTTCAATTTTTAAATATTCTTTTACTATTTCTATATTGTCTTCAAATCTGTCTCCTTTGTCAATTATTTTTGGATTGTATTTTGCCAGAGTTTCTCTTACGTTATCATCTACGAAGCCGTAAATGACCAAATTATTTATGTTTCTTTTGCTAAGTATGGCATCTATTTCAAATATGTTATTTTTATTTGCTAAGAAAACCCAAGAATTTGTTTTAATTGCATAAGGAGTTACAGCTAGTGCATTATATCCAAAATAGTCTCCTACAACTATAAAATTGTTTATTTCTTCTAGTTCATCAATTAAATCTATATTAAAATTGCTTGATGTGATTTCTGATGCGTCTTTATATCCGTCTCCAAGGAGCATATCTGGATAGTTGAAAACATAGGGTCTATCTCTTGAGGAGAGCACAATAATTTCTTTAGTTTTTGGAATTTCGTTTAGGAGAAGGGGTCCATGTCTTGTGCTTACCAAAAAATTACTTCCTACTGATTGAAGATTTGCAAAGTGTATTCCAGAGTAGACATCAATCCAATTTTCTGAATTTATTACCACATGATTGAAGTCAGCAGCCATTACAGTAGGTAAAACTAGTGTGAGAAGACAAATAGTTGTTAAAACTGATAACTCTTTTTTCATATTTTTCATATTTTTCATCTATATTTAAATTTTAGTGTATTGTTGTTTATATTTCCCAATTGTCCTTGAACATTTTGTTATATATTTTTTCTTGGTCTTTTTTTGGTAGTCTTTTATATGTTTTTTTAACGTTGAGATAAATTCTTTCTGCGTCTTGTTTTCTGTTTTCTTTAAGAGCTTTTTCGTGTTCTTTTACTAATCCAATAATTTCCCTTCTATCTATCCCGATTCTAATTTTTTTTATTTCTTTGTAAGCATTTTTTTTAAATCCTTTTGGGACAAGTAGGTAAAGTTCTTTTAATTTAGAATATATCTCTTTTGCTTGCTCTACATCATTACTTTGTAGTGCTGACTTGGCTTTTTTAGTTGCTATAATGATTCTATTTACGTCTTCTTCTTTTTTATATCTAGACATTTTTGTTTTTGATACTACATAACTTCCTAGATATGTTATTCCTGCAATAAGTATTATGAAAATGATGTATGCCCAAAAAGAATTTCCAAAATCTTCACCTAAAAAGAAAAGCCCAGTTATTTTTGTATCTTTTATTATAAAATTTTCAAAAAGAATTGTATCTGTATCTTGTGTCTTTTCAAGATCTATATGGTCTTCTACATAATATATTATTTTGTTTTCGTCTAAGTCATCTATTTGAATTTCATACATGTTTTTGTTTAATTTTTCACTATCTGTTATAAATATTGGATTTTCAAGCTCTGTTGGGAGATATTCTAATATTGTTGAAAATGAATTATTTTTTAAATCAAAACTTTTTGTAATTAGTGTTAATTTTTTTGAATTATCTAAAAAATCTATTACTATTTTTTTTGAGATAGTTGAAACAGATATGTGTGTTTGGATTTGTTGATTTATTTCTGAGAGTTTTTTGATTGAATTTGAATCTATTTCTATATTTTTTAGATCAGAATATTCTTTAACTAGCTCTTCAAGGTTTTTAGTAATACTATTCTTTGAAAACTCTTTTTGTTGCGTTACTTCAAAATTTATGGGTATGTTTTTTTTGATTGTTGTGTATTCTTGTATTAGTTCTTGTCTTCTTTCTTCTTTTAGTGTTTCACTTGAAATGAATTTTATGTTTGTTGCTAGGTCTTGGTCTATTTGCGTGAGTCTTTTTTTGTAAAATGTTAGATTTTCTGTTATTCCTAAATCATTTAATGCATCTTT
Source organism: Candidatus Woesearchaeota archaeon (assembly GCA_964589955.1). GTDB lineage: Archaea > Nanobdellota > Nanobdellia > Pacearchaeales > GW2011-AR1 > CAZPVF01. Next base: position 9,991 of record CAZPVF010000012.1, on the reverse strand, counting down.
TTCTTCTAAGCTTAGTGAATCTTGTAGATTCATAAACGAATTCAAATTTTCAATGATTTTTTCTATTTCTTCTTTTTCAGGATAGTCTTTATTTTCATTTTTTGTTGATGTGGTTTTTCCAAAAACTACCTCAAATTCCCTTTCAAAAGTATCCCAATCATTACAATTACTTTCATTGTCACAACAATAGATATTCCAAGAGTATTCTCCTTCTTCAAATTCTTCATAGGGAAGTTTTATTTTTGTATTATGTTTTGGATTTTTTGTAACTTGCGAATCTTCAAGAGTTCCAACACCATTTTCATACATATATAATTCAAAAGTACAATTTTTTACTTTTGAGTCGTCATTTACTTTATATGAGAAAGTTATTTCTGTTTCATTTATTTTTTCGTTATTTTTTGGAGAGATTAGATCAACATCTGGCACCTCATTATCTCCGGGGTCTGTTACTGTTATTCCGTTTCTTGAAAAAGTATAGGTTTCTGTTACTCCTACAAATCCTACTTCTAAGTCAACGTCATAAGTTCCAGCAGAAGAAAATTCGTGAGTGAATGTAGAGTCAAATGAATCTGAGTTTATTCCTGTTTTATACTCAATAGCATTTCCGTCTGATTCAAGAATTATCCATGAAATCTTTTTTTGGTTAGTTGAATCAAGATTTATGTTTATTTCTAATTCTTCATTAATCTCTATGTCTGTATTGCTGAATTGTATATTTGCTGTTGCAACTGAAAATTCTTTTTCTATTGTTGTTGGCTCGTGTAATCTGTAGAAATCTACTTTTAATCTGTGTTCTCCAGATTGGTTTATGTGCGGTTCTAGATCAAATTCATTTGAGGTTATGTTTTGTGGCCCATAGATTGTTGTCCCTTCTTTTATTATTGTTACTTGTTTTGTTGTACTTTGTGCAGAAGTTATTGTTATCTTTGTATCTGGGTTATTTTTAATATTATTATTCCAATCTAAAACATACAATTCTCTAGGTTCTTCAACATAATATTCTTCATTAATTTCAAAATAACCTTGTATACTCTCATTTATTTTGAAGTTTGATGAATCATAACATAAGAGGTGCCAGGAGTACGAACCATCAGGTAATTCAGTTAGGTTCGTCTCCCAGCTAGAGGTAGTAGTTATTTCTTTAAAGAAACTAGGAGTTGTATTAATCTCAAAATTACAGTGTATTGCAGAGGTGTTTGTATAATTTAGGCTAAATTTAAATTCAATATAGTTTGTGTTTACAATTTCTCCATTATTTGGTGTTGGATCTTTTTTGTATATTTTTATTTCTGTAGAGATGTTGTCTTCTTCAATTAAATTTATTTTTATTTCAAATATTTGTTCAGAGAGATGGGGAACAACCCAAGAAATCCTGTCGTAAAGGCCATTATTATCTAAGTCGTAAAATCCAGTTATATCAACTTCTTTTTCTTCATTGACCCAAAAGACCTCTACATATGAAATTTGTTCCTTTTTGACTTCTGGAATGTCTGTATAGACAGTTAGTGGATCGCTTAGGTGTTCCCCGCTTTTGACTATCACCTCTTTACTTTGTTCATCTATTATAGACTCCTTTTTTTCTATGGAATTGATGTCAAAGTTTTCTGGAATAATCCCCTCCATTTCTATTTTTTTATTTAGGAGGAGAGTAGTCCATACTTTTTCTTGAGTTTTTTCTACTGTACTTGTAGTAGTTGTATTTATGGTTGTGGTATTTTGTTTTTCATTAGTATTTTTTGCATTATCTATTATTTGGTTTATGTGTGTACTGGTTTTGTTTGTAGTTCTATTTGTTAGGCTGGTATTTTGTAGTTCTGTTGTGTTTGAAATTTCTTGCGATATATTTTTGATTGTGTTGTTTGTCTCTTTAGTAGACTTGTTTATAATTTCTTCAATAGGAACTGTGAATGTTTCTTTATTTTGTATTTCAGATGCTTCTTTTTGATTTACTGTTTCGTATTCTATATTATCTATTTCTACAAGAATTTCATTAGAGATTTCTTTGTTTTCTTCTTGCACAGAAGTTTTTGTTTGGATTTTTTCACTTATTTGATTTTCAATATTTTCTACTATTTGTGATGTCTGTTCAATATTCTCTTCTTGGTTATTATTAGTTGGGGTTTCTGTTGTTTCTTCTTTAGAAGTTTCTGTACTTACTAGTGGATTTAGTATTAGTAGGAGGCTTAGCGTTATTGCAATTATTTGTAATGTTTTTAATTTCATTTTTTTGATTTTGGAATTCTCCTTCCTTTTAAATAACCTTCAGTATAAAGCCAGAGAGTAATGATTTTACCGACGACATCTTGCTCATTACTTCCGATTATTCCTATGAATTTTTGAAGTAAATCTCTTTGTTCTTTTGTTATTGTTCCTTTTACTATTATTGTTTCTGCACGGGGTTTTTCACTAGGTCTTTTTTTGGTACTTTTAGAAGCCTTTTTTGACATATATAAGGTATTATTTAAGACTTTAAAAATGTTTGCATTTTTGCTCTTATCGACGGAAAAAGGCCAAAATTTAATAAAAAATTAGGTTTTTTTAAAAAGCGAAAAGTATTTAAAATAAGAATTCTTTTAATTGGAAAGGAGGAGTAAATATATGACATTACTCGGTTTATTTAAGAAGAGAAAAATACCTGATGAATTACCTGATTTAGCTACAGAAGATATTGAATCTAGGTTTGATAAAAATTTAGAAAAGGATAAAGATGTTATTGAAAAACATTTAAAAGAGGATAAGAAAGAGAGGAGAGTAAGACATATCGAAATTAATGATAAGGATGAGAAAGAGAGTGGTCCAATAACAGATATTCCTAAAAAAAGTTTTTTTGATGAATTGGAAAAACACATTAATGAAGAAATTGATGATTTGGATAAATTAGAGGATTGGTATGAAAATAAATTCATGCCTCAAGACATTGTTTCTAATATGAGAAACTATTGGGAGAATCAAAAGACAAAATCTGTGTTGCAGGTTTTAGGTAGAAATTTTAAACAAAGGATAAATGAAAAGACACAAGAATTACAAAGCAAGGAGAAAGAGTGGCAAAATATATACTTTGATTTAATTGAAAAAGAAGAAGAAATTAAAGAAGAAGAGGAAGAGTTAAAAAGAATTCTTTCTGAGTTTGTTGAACTTTGCAGAAGAAAAAAGACAAAAATTAATTTAAAAAATAATGAGCAAAAAAAAGAAAAAAAGAAAATCAAGAAAAAATCTTCTTAGAATTTTAGTAGCAATTCTTATATTTTTTGTGATGTTAATGTTTGTTTTGCTTATTTTTAGATTTGATTTATTTGGAAAAATTGTTGAAGGTACAAAAGCACAGATGAAAATAGATATTAGGGGAGAATGTTATGTTATTATGGATAATTTATTTTATAATATAAATAATGAGGATGATTGCAGGAAAGAATGTAATAATGAGTGTTGGGTGAGGGAGAAAGAATATTTTAATTCTACCTTTATTCATACTCCTGATGCTTGCAATATATGTGAATGTTATTGTAGGTAAAAATGGAAGATCTTGAGACAATAGAGGAAAATTTTAATAAAAGAATAGAGGCTTTGGATAAAGAATTTTTAAATAATCTAAAAAATACTAAAGATAAGACATCTGTTATTTTAGAAAAAGAGTATAAATCTAAACTTAGAGAAGAAATCAAAAAGTATGAGCTAGAATTTAGCGAATTTATTAATAAACACAAAAAGACTGTAGATGATTTTAAGGATGAAAAAAGGATCTTGCCAAAAAAGGAAGAAGATGGGAACGAAAATGCACTTAATATGAGTAAGCCATATTCAGTTAAAAAATTTGATTTTGAGAAATCACCAGAAGAGAAAGCAAGAATAAGTAAGGATATAGTTGCTTTTAAGAGAAGAATAAAATATAAAAAATTTTTTAAAAAACATATGCCCAATTTTTTTATTATTGTTTATTTCAAATCTAAAATTTTAATAAGGTCTTTTAAATTTTGGTTTTCTAGATTAATTTTTAGAGTTCAGTCTGGGACAAAATCTGATTTTTTAGAGTTAAAAGAGATTATTCTTTCTGCGGGCAAAAAAATACTGTCCTTTGTTAAGAAACTTTTTCAAGGAATTTTTAATTGGGTGAAGATAAGAATTTTTAAAAAGAGTAATGATAAAGAAGAGGAGAAGAGCGAGGATGCAAAGATTGCTGAAAAATTGTTAAAAGAAAAAAATAGTTTAGATTAGTTCGTAGTAGAAATATAGTTCAGAAGAATCTGTTGGATCTTGGCTTCTTATTTTTACTGGGATTGTTATTTCATAATCATATGTTCCATATTTTCCGGATTTGTTTTTATTTATTTTTGTCACAAAAACTAATTTTTCATTATCTTCTTGGCTGTATTCTGTATCTGAGTCATAGGAAGAATCCCACAGTATGCCTGTTATAAAATTTGTTGTATTTGTAGAATTTATTATTGGAACGTTTTTTATTGTAGATGATTGTATTATAAAATTTGTTGTGTCTTTTGGAGTGCTTCCATCTGTTGTGAATTTATTTGATAAAGAATCATTATATGTTTGCATACCCAATAGAATATCTATATCTGTAAAATCATTTGACGTTGGTTCTTCTGTTAGATTTCTTCCAAGAGCTATTAACGATCCCCAACTTATTGAGCTCTCTTTGTCAGCTACATATATGTTTCCTGTTGATGAGCTTTCATTAAACCAAAAACTTAGGTTGTCTAGATTTTGGTTTCCGAGAATTTTACTTGAATTAATTGTTCCGTAATATGTTTGCCATGCTCCAACATTTATTGTGCTATTTTCTTTATTATTGCTTTCATTTGATTCAGATATTATTCCTGAGACATCTATTTTTATGTATATATTTGTAGGACCTATTTTTGCAATCCATGTGATATTTGCTGTTTCATTTGTTCTTTGCGTTATGCTTAGTGTTTGATTCTCTCCTATCTGTATTCCTCCAGAATCCGGATCTCCTTCATAAAATCCTACTAGAAAATTGTTTGCGTCTTGACACCCTTTGTTGTGTATTGGTGCCTTTATTGTTATTTCTTGGTTTTCTATTGGAAAAAGATCACTAAAATTGATTTCTTGCGAGAAGAGTGTTAGATCTGATGAAAGGGAGTATGTTGTTATATTTTGTGATTCTAGTAGATTGAGATTTCCTGCTGTGTCATTTGCATAACATATGAATTGCCACTCTCCTTGTTCAGTTATTGGGATTGTTGTATTATAAATATCTTTTATTGGTGTGGGTTGTGCAGTGTAATTTGTTATTGAATTTGGGCTTATTGCCATGATTTTTACTGTATGAATTCCTGTAAATGAATCGTTTGCAGTACAGTTAATAAGAACTGCTGATGAGGTTCCGCAAATATAGGTTTCATTTATTGATATTGAAAAAATTTCTGGGTTTGTTTTATCTACATTAAATGTTCTGTTTTCATAAGAATAGTTTTTTATTGAAAGGTTATCTGAAACACTGCATGCCCATAAGTAAGTTCCTTCTGTTATGTTTTTATTAAATATTGTGAAGTTACTAAGTCCTGTTATTTGTTTTGTTTCATTTGCATGCCATCCGTTTGACCAATTTCCATAAAGAATTACATTTGCTAGATTTGAATCTAAATCTTGAGAAGAACAGTTAAATAAAATTTCGCTTGAAAAATTTGTTTGATCTTTTGGATATATTAAAGAAATATTTGGAGGAGAGTTTAGGGTTAAGTCGTTTGCAAGATCATATCCTGCTCCAGTTACAGTTATTGTGGTTGTTTCAGAGGCGTAACTATCACCAAGATCTAATACTTTTATATTTATTTGATCTCCTATTGAACAGCTATTACTAAGAAGCTCACAGTCAACCATATAAATGTTGTTTTGGCCAGAGTTTCCATTTGGACCAATAATGTCTGTTAAATTGTCATTGATTCCGTTTAGGGGATTCCATAATACTATTGTGTGGTCGTTTGCTAATTCTCCATTCAGTGCATCATTTACTTTTCCTATTATAAAATGTGCAGCCATTATACTAGATAGGCTTAGTGGAATTATAATAAGTAAGAGAATTACTTTTAAAGTTTTCATTTTTTTCTTTTTTTTGCCTCTTTAATTATTATTTCTTTTTTATTTACATCAAATTTAATTGTTATTTTTTGTCCTGTTTTTATTTTAAGAGTATCAATTATTGGTTTTGGAATTTTTATCCTATCTCCTACCTGGACTTTAGAACCTTTGAATATAATTTCTGACATTTTTTAGTACTTTTTAAATACTTTTTTAGTACTTTTTAAAGTATTTAAACATTTCTTTTTTTCTTTGTCCTTTGCACAAAGTTATTTAAATCTTGACGGGGTTTTTTAGGTATGAAAGAAAGAGGTTTTTTCCTATTAGGAATTATATTAATTTTTGCTATTTATAATGTAAATTGTGTTTTGGCAAACAATGTAACTACTGAATTGGATGTAACAAATTCCCCACCTATTCTTCTTTCAGATATTCCTAATCAATCTTGGCAGACAAATGAGAATCTTGTTGGTGCGTTTGATTTAGATGATTATTTTATAGATCCTAATGGAGATAATATAACATTTTATTACTCCTCTGTTGAAAATGTAACTGTTGTTGTTGATTCTAATAATAGTGTTTCTTTTTATCCTGATGCAAATCTTACTGCAGTTAGGACAATTACTTTTTATGCAAGCGATGGATATAATAATGGTACGAGCAATCTTGTTTATTTAAATATTGGAACAGATGTTGAGGCACCTAGGTGGAGTAATCCTGCTAAGACAAGGGAGACTATTTATCAGAATAGTTATGTTAATTTTACAACAGTTTGGACAGATAATTTTCAGTTAAGAGATTACTTATTTTTTATTGGTCACGGGGTAGGGTCAAATACAAGTTATTATAATTTTTCTGGTACATATAATATTTCTAATTATCAGGTTCAGATTAGTTTTTCAGCAGGCACTGTTGTTTACTGGTATTTTTGTGCAAGAGATACAAATTTTAATTTGAATTGCTCAGATAGGCAAAATTTTACTATATCTGAACAGGTTACTTCATCAACATCATCAACTTCTACTAGTAGTTCTGGCACTGGAACAGGAGGGACAAGTACTGTTGGGGGGGCTGCAGGATCTTTTGCTTCAATTTTTGGAGGAAAAAAAGAAACATTGAATTACTCTGTTGATCCTACAGATTTTTTAATTTCTTTAAAGCAGGGTTCTGTTGAGACGAGAGTTTTAAGAATAACTAATTTAGGAAACCAGAATTTGAGTTTTGAGTTAAAGTTAGAGTGCATAAATGATTTTGTTGTTTTAAGTGAAAAATCTTTTATTGTTGAAGTAGGTGAGACAAAATCTGTTACTGTTGATTTTAGTTCTAAGGAAGAAGATTTAGTTGATCAGTATAATGGGAAAATAGTTATTAATTCTTCAGCAGGTATTGTTTCTGTTCCTATTGTGATTGATATTAATGCATTAGAATTTGAGTTTGAAGTTGAAGTTAATGTTTCTGGGAAATCAAAAAGAGCAAATCCTGGAGACATTATTTATTCGACAATTTCTATTTATAACTTAAAAGACATTCCATTCTCAGAAGTTGATCTGTACTATGCAATTAAAGATTATTATGGTGTTGTTTATGATTCTGGAGAAGAATCTTTTTTATTAGAAGATGAGGTTCATTTAAATAGAAATTTAACTTTGTCTAGGGATTCTCCTGTTGGAAATTATATTTTTTATGCAAGAGTTAGCCATAAGAATTTTACAGCAATAGATTCTGATCCTTTTGAATCTGGTGCAGGGTTTGATTTTGGAGCTTTTTTTAAATTTACTTTTTTTATTATTCTTATTATTATTTTGTCTGTTTTTGCTATTGTTTTATTTTTAAGATATAGAACCCAGAGAGAAAAAGAGAGATTATTGAGTTTATATCTTATGCTTACCCAGATGAAAGAACTTGTTGCAGACAAAAAAATTGATAGAGCTATTGATTTGTTTATACGTATTAAATCTATTTATGGTGAGCCTGTTTCTAAGACGGCTGTTGATAATAAAGCTAAACTTAAGGAAGAGTTAATTAAACTTTCTGAAAGGTTAGAAAAAGAAGTTTCTCAAACTAGTGAACAAACACAAAACGAAATTAAACAGGCTGCTGAAAAAAAAGAAAATCTTGATAAAATTGAAAAAGAAGGGGTTGCTGGTGAAAAAGAAAAAAAATCTGATGAGAATGTTGGGGATAAAGAGAATACAAAAAATGAGGAAAAAAATGAAAAAGAATAGCTTTGTTATTTGCATTGTTATTTTTTTATTAATTGTTTTTTTATTGCAATTTATTCAAGCTTCTGCATACGGCTCTAAAATTGAAAAAAGTAATTATATTATTTCTAGGAGCAAAATTGATAGGTCTGTTAGATTGGGAGAAATTTTTTATGAAAATATTGAAATAACGAATTTAAGAAATCAGGAAATAAATGTAAAATTTATTTTTGATGAGGAGTTATTGCAAGTAGTGTCCCTTAATTATACCGAAATCAATGTCCCTAAAAACAATAAGACTAGTTTTGATTTCCTTGTTCTTGGAAAAAGCGTTGGAAATTATTCTGGAGATCTTTCCTTAAGTGGAGATATAAGTGAGATAATTTCTACAAATATTAGTGTTTTTGCATCTGATCTTGATCATCCAATTTTAATTAATGTTGAGCTAGAAAATAATAGGTTTGATCTTACTGGTGAAATAGATTTTCAGTTAGATATACAAAAACTTAAACCTCTTGAAATTGAAGAGGCATTTATTAATTACACACTTTTTGGACCAGATAATAAAAGTTATCTTCTTGGAGAAGATGAATTAAATATTACAAATTCTTTTCAATTAGTTAAGAATTTTGAAGTTCCTGAAGGGTTATTTAAAGGAGACTATGTGTTGATTATTGGTCTTTTTTATGAAGGAATTTATTTGGAAAATAAATCATCAATTAAGTTAAAAGTAGCATTTTTACATTTCCCTGTTTTAGGTTTTATTCCCATGTGGTTACTACTCCTTATTGCAGGAATTTTTGTTTTTGGGTTTATTACCTATTATTTTCTAAGAAAGTCAATTGAATCTAAGAAAAAGTATAGAATGCAGTTGGATTTGAAAACTTTGCCTAAAAAAACTCCTGGTTTTTTTTATTTAGGAAAGATTGCTGAGAAAAAAATTAATTGTTATTTTGATCCATTAAAATTAAAGACACATTCTATTATTGCTGGAGCTACAGGAGGTGGTAAATCTATTACTGCACAAGTTCTTATTGAAGAGGCTTTAATGAATAATGTAGCAGTTATTGTTTTTGATCCTACAGCACAGTGGAGTGGAATGCTTAGAAAGTGTACAGATAAAAAAATGATGTCTTATTATCCTAAGTTTGGGCTTAAAGAGACTGATTCACGAGCGTTTAAGGGAAATGTTAGGCAGATTAAAGATGCACGGCAGATTATTGATATTGAGAAACATATTCATCCTGGGCAGATGATGATTTTTTCACTTAATAAACTTCAACCAAATGAGATGGATGTTTTTGTTGCTAATGTTATTAGAAGTATATTTAAATCTGATCCAAAAGAGACACCAGACCTTAAACTTATTTTAGTTTTTGATGAGGTTCACAGATTGCTTTCTAAATTTGGTGGAAGCGGTGAAGGTTTTTTACAGATTGAAAGGGCTTGTAGAGAGTTTAGGAAGTGGGGAATGGGAGTTATGCTTGTTTCCCAAGTCCTGGCTGATTTTGTTGGAGAAATTAAGGCAAATATTTCTACAGAAATTCAGATGAGAACAAGAGATGAAGGAGATTTAGAAAGAATTAAGACAAAATTTGGTGAAGATTTTTTGCAATCTTTGGTTAAGGCGTCTGTTGGAGTTGGAATGTTTGTTAATCCCTCTTATAATCACGCAAAACCATATTTTATTAATTTTAGACCAATTTTACATAATACAAGAAGACTTAGTG